>CAZEAH010000027.1:0-13482 GCA_964510075.1 uncultured Leptospirales bacterium
AGGACACCAGAGTGGCGTCGCATCCGAAATAATTCAAATAATCCATCACGGCCGAACCGAAGCTGTATTTGGACAGGGCCCCGGGATAGAAGGCGTTTCCCAGGTCAAGAAAGAGGTCCGCCCTCCCGGACCTGCGCTCGGCCAGAATGTTCTGGGCGAGAACCAAAAGAGGATCGTTGTCGTCCTGGCCCTTCTCCTCCAGGCTGAACCGGCCCTCGAGATTATGAGTAAGAAGAAGGCTCAACTCGGCCGCCAGACCCGCTCCCCCGGAAATATAGAGTGCGGCCGCGGTCATATAAACGAACATAATACCTTTGAATACCGTCATACAGCCGTTATTTCCCGGATGGTGTGCCCGCGGTCTCTTTGAGGAGCGTGTCGATTCGTTCCCTGAGCTTCTGCATCTCTGATTCCCGCTCCTTAAGTTCGCGCTCCCTGCTCTCGGCCGCTTTCGTAATCTCTTCGCAGCGCTGTTCGATCGCGGAAAGCGCCGTTTTGAGTGACGCCGCTTCGACCTCCCTGTCCGCCGCGAGCCTTTTAAGAGTCTCAATCTCCCGCGAAAGCGCGAGCTCACGCCGGGCGTTCTCGTTGCGAACCGCTTCTCGCTCTCTTGCATACAATTCCTGAAGTTTGCGCAGCTCATCATTAAGCCGGGAGATCTCTCCGCCGAGCCTCGATTCCGTCGCTCTGTTCAGTTCGGAAAGCTCGCGAATCTTTTCAGAGCTTTCTTTTGCCAGCACGGCATTCTTCTGCTGAAGGGCCTGATTCTGGCTCTCCCAAAGGGCGATGTCCTTTTTATAGCGCTCGTCCAGCGCCGTAATGTCCGCGCCGAGCTTTTCGATCCTGGCGGAGAGCTGTCTGTTGTCGTTCTTACACTGGAGGTTCTCATCCTTGAGGACGGCGTTCTCGCGCTCGGCAAGAATAAGCCTTTTTTTGGTCAGGCTGTTCTCGGAGCGAAGCTGTTCCGTAACCGGTATCCCGGCGGTTTTCGCTCTGGACGCGCATGCACACGCACAGGCGCACAGCGCCACAATCACGGTTAGTTTCATGCGCCGGTTTTCGATGAGAATATTTAACATCATATATTCCAGTAGCTCAGACAAGAGCGCGTTTCAGGTTAATCAGAAAGTCCTGTACGTTGGTCACGATTCCGCGCACCTCGAGGCTCCCTCTGTTCGCCAGCTTGTCCAGAGCGAATTCCGAGATGTCGACGATATAAAAATATACAGGTCGGACCGTGTCGCCGAAAAGCTGATATGAGGGGAGCATGTTACCCGTCGCGATCGCGTGCAACTGGGTCGCAAGAGCGATTACGGTCGTGGCATCCCGCACCGCCTCGCGCATAGCGTCCTGTGCCCGGTACGCGTCGGCGATCACACCGGGAAGCGGACCGTCATCCCTGATCGACCCGGCAAGCACCAGAGGGATATTCCTTGACAGGCAGGCGTGCACGATTCCGTCTTTTATCAGTCCAAGCTCCAGCAGTCGCTTCATCGATCCGTGTTTCCTGGCCGTGTTGATCGCGTCGAGGTGATGGTAATGCCCAAGCCGGCGGTATTCCTTCGTATAGATATCCTGTCCGAGGCCGGTGCCGTAAAGGGCCGCTTCAATATCGTGAGTCGCCAGCGCGTTTCCCGCCAGCACGGCGTGGGCGTATCCGGATTGAATGAGCCCCGACATCGCCGAACGCGAGTCGTAATCGAAGGTCAGGGCGGGCCCAAGGACCCACACAATTTTCCCCTTTGTTTTCTCGTGTCTCAGAAGCTCGTACATGCTGTCGTAATCGCGCGAGAACGGTGTTTCCCTTGTCCGGCGGGTGTGGAACGAGAATTTCTCCCCGCGCTGGTCATTTCCGGCAAAGCCCGTCGTATGAACGAAAATCCCCTCCTCTCCGTCTTCGCTCCTGCCGACCAGTACCGCCTCACCCTTTTTAACGCGCCTGAATTCCCTGACCTCCATCTCGCCGCCTCTGAAGACTACGGCGCAATCCATTCGTGACGAAGCGAGCAGTCTCCAGACGCCCTTTTCGATATGGATGTACTCGGGATAGATGCTGGTGGCGTGGTACCCGTCGGGTACAATCCCGTCGGCTTCGGCCGGTACGGTCAGCGCTACGGGGCAATCGGCGAAACGCCCCGCCGAGAAATCGGGTGGCCGATACGACGGAAGTTCGAAGTGTACTGACATGATGATACCTTTCGGCAGTATGTTGTCGGCCTCAACATCGGCCAGACCGGACGAGGACCGACTATATCATATACGAACAGCCGTGTACAATCTAAAAACCGAAACGCCGCACCGTACGCGCGGCAGCGCTTATTTCCTGAAACGAATCTGCACCGAACCCCCGTGTTTATCATCGAAGCCTTCCACCCTGGACATCGTCATTACCGGCTCCAGCGCCTTTCTCAGCGCTTCGGCAGTAAGATGCTGATAGGTCGTGCGCCTCAGGAAGGTCTCCACCGAAACGCCGGAGGAAAAGCGTGCGGCTCCTCCCGTTGGCAGTATGTGGTTGGTCCCGGAATAATAATCGCCCACGGCCACAGGGGCATGAGCACCGAGAAAAAGCGACCCGACATTGCGTATGCGCTCGAGATAGGAAAGCGGCTCGGGCACCATGAACTCCATGTGTTCAGGCCCGTAACGGTTTGAGAATTCTATGGCTTCATCAATCGAATCGACAAGGATGATGACCGCGCGCTCGAGGGCTTTTTTCTTTATCTCGATCCTTCCCCCGCCGCACGCGATATCTGTCTCTATTTCGGAGATCACATTTTTCGCGAGTTTCTCGGAAGTGGTTACGAGTACCGCAAGCGCACGCTCCTCATGCTCGGCCTGCGAGAGAAAATCGAAGGCCACCCACAACGGATCGGCCGACTCGTCGGCGATGATGAGCACCTCGCTGGGGCCCGCCATCGAATCGATCTGAATGATACCCATGCTGAACAGATAGGTCTTTGCCGCCGTCACGTAGATATTGCCCGGACCGACTATTATATCCGCCTTCGGGACGGTTTCGGTGCCGAAACCCGAGGCCGCGATTCCCTGGGCCCCGCCCGACTTGAGCACCCGCGTCACGCCGAGAATCCCGCACACGGCAAGCACGGCATCGGGGACCTTTCCCGTGCGATCGGGCGGCGTGATGACCGTAATTTCCTTCACTCCGGCGATCTGTGCCGGAATGGCGCCCATAAGGACCGAAGAAGGATACGCGGCCTTCCCACCGGGCACGTACAGGCCCGCACTTTCTATCGGTTCATATTGCACGCCGAGTGTCGTTCCGTCCGCGCGTGTGTACCGTATGTTTTCACGCTTCTGGTGCCCGTGGAACTCCTCGATGTTCTCCTTCGCTTTCCGAAAGGCGTCGAGCGCCCGGGTGTCGAAACGGGATATCGCCGTTTCGATCTCATCCGGGGTCGTCATCAGCGTACCGAGTTTGGCGCCATCGAAGCGCTCGGTGTATTTTCGCACGGCCTCATCTCCGCGAGCCCGCACATCGTTAACGATGGGAGCCACCGTGTTGACCATGATGTCGCTAAAATCTTCGCCGAAACGGTTAAACAAGGAATCGAGCTCAGATTTCGAAAGTTTCTTAAGTCTTTTAATCGGTATCATTGTCCACCCCGCGAGGTGAGAATAGAGCGCACCCGGGCACCCACCTTCATGTATCGTGTGCACGCTTTTTTTTTCAAGAATAATAAGCACGGCATCCGAAGGGTTAACTCCGGCTGAGGACATATGACACAATCATTCTCCTTGATAAATATCCTTGACATCCGCGTTTTTGGACGCATACTCATATTATACGGTACGACTGCTAACGGCACAATCGCCGCCGGGAGAGCGCCGGAGATACACGAGGATTTTCAGGAGGTAGTATGAAATACGCACGCTTGCTGCTTATCGTCCTTGTCGCTGTCGCGCTTGCGACATCGTGCGCGAAGAAATCCGGTGAGTTGACGCCGGAGGAATTTCTCAAGATAGAGGGAGAGATTTTCGAGACCGATCTCACACCCGAGTCAAAAGAAGCCATCGTGAAGAAATACAATTATACGCTCAAGCAGTATGAGGACTACGCGCAGAAGGTCGAGAGCGATCCGGAACTGAAGGCAAAGGTCGGCGAGGCCCGGCTGAAAAAGATCCAGGGCGACCCCAAATAGCCTTCTGAAAAGAAGAGGGATGCAACACTCAACGATCCGCGCGCTCAGGCGTTAAGGCCGAGAAGCGCGCGGGCGTTTCCCCCCAGTATGGCGCGCTTCTCATCGGCGGAGAAGGGCGCCGATTCTATCGCGTCGAGATACCTGTCGTAGCCGATAAGCGGGTAATCAGATGCGAAGAGGATCTTCCCTGCCCCAACGATTGTTCGGGCCGCCGGGAAAATATCGTTTCTGTACAGGTAAGGCGATGCGGCCGTGTCGTAATACACCCCCTCGAACGCCTCTCTCACCTCGGGCATGAGCTCATAGAACAATATCCCCCCCCCCCAGTGAGCCAGCACAACCGGATGGCCCCGCACTGCTTGTATCGCGTCGTAGAGCGCCGAAAACTCGGTCAGGTACTTCCCGGCGTAGGTATGTCCCACCGGCTCGTTGACGTGCAGACAGACTGGAAGGTCCGCTTCTCGCGCCGCAACAAAAAGATCTGAGAGAACTCCACGGGATTCGCCCCTCAGGCCGTCGGAATAGAACGCGATCTCGCCGATCCCGGCGAATCCTCCGCCGCGCGCTTTTTGAACATCACGGCCGACGGTATCGGAATCGACAGCCTTGAGGCCGCAGAACGGAATGATCCTGCCGCCGGAGCCGTGCGCCGATTCCAGCAGATACTCGTTGTGCCTTGCACGACGGTCGGCGTCTGCCCATGGAAATCCCATCACCACCGACGCGTCGATACAATTTGCATCGAGCGCGCGCAGAAGATCTCCTGCGGTCGCGATCCTCGAATTTTCCCCGGCATAAAGCACGTTGAAGTCCCGGTCATCAAGATAGCTGTCGCGATCCCGCACCACTGCGTCGGGGAAAATGTGGGCATGAAAATCAATGATCATACTCAGAGCCTACCCGAATCTTTGCCGTACGCAAGGACTTTACTGTACATTAAGGCATTCATCCAATGATTTTTATTTGCCTTTTGTTCGGCGGACCTGTAGCTTTTTCTGGGACCGCACCGCGGGGGCCGCGGCCATGGCCTCTTTCTCCGCTCGTGGAAGAGAATACGGCAATCCACTGTGCATCAGGAAGGTTTGCGGCGGTGCGTTCCGAACAAAGAAGTACAGGGGATCCAAACGATGAGAAGATTCGCTCAAATCACGGCGGTGGCGGCCTTCGCGCTGGCGGTATCCATTTCCGCGGCTCTCCTCGCGCAGGTTCTACCTCTCCAGGTGCAGAACATCATCAACATGGGTACAACCATTAATACTCCGTTCGACGATTTCGCGCCTTCGTTCACCGCCGACGGGAATACCATGGTGTTCAACACCAAGCGGCCGGGCGAGTCCTACCAGAACATCTACCTCTGCCGAAAAGAGGGAGGGACGTGGGGCGAACCGCACGCCATTTCCGAGATCAACTCCCCGTATAACGATGAAACTCCCTTCATCACCCCGGACGGGGTCTTCATTTTCTTCGCCTCCGACCGTGACGGCAGTCTCGAGATGCCCGCTGATGCATCCGGCAAAATACGGGTATCCTACGATATTTACGTAAGCCAGCGCATCGGAGGACGCTGGCAACTGCCCATACGGCTGCCCGGTACCGTCAATACCGCGCATCATGAACGTTCTCCCAGCCTGAGCCGGGATCTATCGACCCTCTACTATACCACGTGGCCCTTCGGAACCATCGATAAAGCCTACATCATGAGCGCTGAATACCGCGACGACACCGGTGACGGCTCTTTCGTAAATCAGCGGCCCATGCCATCCCCGATAAACATCGGTGAGCAAGACATAAGCCTGACCCCGGCTCCTGACGGGAAAGGGTTCTTTTTCTCTTCGCGTCGCGCCGGCGGATACGGCGGATGGGATCTCTATTATGCTCCGTATGAGAACGGCCGTATCGGCCAACCGGTTAACCTTGGTCCGGGAATTAATTCCAGCGCCAACGACGTTCACCTCTCTATCATCGGCGAAACGCTTTACTTCTGTTCAAATCGCGCCGGCGGCATGGGACTCTACGATATTTACACCTCGACGATCGTGAAGACAGAACCGCTCACGATCATCGTACGCGACAAAAAGACAGGCAAACCCGTCGAAACAGAGCTTAACCTTTTCACGAAGGTCGAGAGAGAAGGAGAGGAACCGCTTACTGCGGAGCTGAAAAAAAAGACCGACTCCACAGGGCATGCAACGATCACCTACAACCCGGCGGTAAAGACCATCGATCTGAATATAAGTGAAAAAGGCTATGTGCCGCTCTTTGAAACCATCGACATCTCCAAATCGGCGGGCAAACCACTGGTGCTGGAACTCTCTCCGATTGAAAAGGAGTCGCGTTTCGACATCCATGCCATACACTTCGATTTCGAATCGGCGCGTATTAAAACTGAATCCATACCATATCTCGATGCCCTCGCCGAATACCTTAAAAAGAGTCCGTCGCTTCGGTTCCTTATCATAGGCCATACGGATCTGCACGGAACCGACGAGTTCAATAACAGGCTCAGCCTCGAGCGGGCGCGCTCGGTCAAGGAGTACCTGGTAACAAAAGGCATCGACGCCTCCAGACTTGCGGTCCGGGGAGCCGGCAAATCCGAACCGAAGGTGCAGCGAAAGGGCCCTGGATACGACGAGCAGAATCGACGTACGGAATTCAGGCGCGTCGAATGAGTGCGCCCTCGCCGAACACATAAAAAGCGAAATTATCCGGGCGATTCTATCGATTATGTAAGCATGGAGAGACCGCCTCGATTTATCGTAGAACCGTCGCGCGAAGGCCTCCCGACCCTCGCCGTTGCATACGGGGAATCCCGCACCTACCTGCACAGCAGGGTCTCCCCTTCGCGCGAGAGGCAGTCTCTCCTGGCCGAGTTCAACCCCGAACGATACGATGTGCTCATCGTTCTGGGTGTCGGGCTCGGCTATCACCTGTTGCCGCTTGTCGGAGAGAAGACCGGGTTTCGGCGAATTCTGCTCATCGACATAATTCCCGGTATCGAGAAAGAAATTACGCACAACACGGCCACCTCGAGTATTCTAAATATATCTACACGGCTCGTTGCGGGAGGAGCACTGGATGAGATCGAGCCTATCGTGGATGATTTTATCTCAGCGGGGGCCGACAGGGGTATCCAGGTTGTAGAACACCCCGCCTCGATACGCCTTTTCCCGGAATATTACGGCTCGATACGAAAGATCATCCGCAGGGCGGTCGATCGCTTCGGCGGCAACACGGCGACCAGGACCGCCTTCGGGCCCCGATATCTCCGCAACGCCTTCCTCAATATTGCAGCCCTGGATCGATCGACTCCTGTTTCATCGCTCTATAACCGTCTTGCGGGTGTGCCCGGGGTCGTCGTAACCTCGGGCCCCACGCTCGACCGGGTCCTGCCTCATCTGAAGAAGGCCCGTGTGCGCGTCGCCCTCATCGCCGTCGACTCCGCCGTACCATCTCTTGCGGGCGCCGGAATCACCCCCGACATTGCCGTCTCCATCGACCCACAGCAGCACGTCTGTGAGCACTTCGCATACGGTTGGTCCGATACGATCCCTATCGTTTTCTCATCGACATCATACCCGCTCGCGTCGCGACGCAGGCCTGGTTTCTTCTCGCTCAATACCCACCCCGTATCCCAGCTTCTCGAAGAGCTGCGTCCGGGCGCCACAGGATCGATCGATTCTCTCACGGGAACGGTCGCCGGCGACGCGCTGCTCCTGGCTCACCGACTCGGACTCTCCCCCATAGCCCTGGCGGGATTCGATTTCTGTTTTCCCGGCCATGTGATTTACTCACGGAACACCGCTTACCAGAGACGCTTCGCGCTGTATTTTCACGATCGTTTTCGCCCGGTCGAAACGCGCAACCTCGCATATATCATGAAATCAAGTGGTGGATATCTCATCGACGGGCGCTTCAGCAGAAGGTCGTTCGAAACATATCGATCTTCCATAGAATCACTTCTGCGAAGAGAATCAATACGCAATGTCCATCGACTGGAATCTACGGGAATCCCGCTGGAGGGGGCTGTGGATACCACTGCGGAGTGTTTTCTATCCGGAATCCCCGATCACGCGACGAGAGCCGCAACCGCTATCAACGCGGTCGTGGGATCGCCTCCGGCTTCGTCACGGCGGCCGTATATTCTCGACCTGCGTGCCGCACTTCTGAGAGACGATGTCCTGAATCGCCTGATCACGGCCTCGCTCGGCGAGAGGGCGTCCGGCGCAATCATCAACTCCACGAAACGAAAAATTGCACATATACTCGAAATGGAGGAAACACAATGAAAGTCGGCGTAACGGGAATATTCGCCTCGGGCAAAGGTACGGTGTGCGCGATGTTCGAGGAGCTCGGGGCCCGTGTTATCGATACGGACATCATCGCGCGAAACATCGTCGAACCGGGTACCGAAGGACTCCGGAGGCTTGTTGAGGAATTCGGTCCCGGTATTCTCGCCGAAGACGGGACGCTTGACCGAAGAGGATTTGCGAATACCGTATTCAAGGATCCGGAGCGTGTCAGGCGCCTCAACGAGATCACTCATCCGCTCATTTTACAGAGGGCCGCCGAGATATTCCAGAGCGACCCGCAGGCCGTGTTCATGGTGAATACCCCCCTGCTCTTCGAAAGCGGATTCGATCGCTTTATGGACCTTAACATCGTCGTCACCGCGAATACCGATCAGGCTCTCGAAAGGGGTGCTCTGCGCGACAATATAACAAAGGAGGAAATCCGGGAACGGCTCAACAACCAAATTTCTCTCAATGAAAAGATCAAAAAGGCCGATTATGTAATCGATAACTCGGGCGGGCTGGAAAACACCAGGAGGCAGGTAGTCGAAATATGGAACACTTTGACGAATTCCACCAGAAAGGAATAAAAGAAAAGAACATGTACACCGTAAATCTCGACACGCCGCGGATCATCATCGTAGCGTCGGTAGCGATAGGAGTGATTATTATATCGTTTCTTCTGGGAATGAACCTGTACAAGTCTCACGAGAAACCCGGAGAATCCGTCGCCGGTCGGGACTCGATCCTCGATCTGCCGGCTGATTCGATTACGCCGGCGAAACTTCCGTCGGGAGACGAAAACGCACTGAACGCTCAGGCCGAGATCGATAGGCTCATTACGCCAGGCGCAGCCGAGAAGGATAAGAGCGCACCGTCCAAAATCAACGAGTTCGCTGCGATGGAAAAACACGTACCCTCGCAGGACCTTTTAACGTCCGAGTCAATAAAGGAGATTATCCCCCCGACGCCCGATCCCCGCAAGGCAGTCCTTTCCGATGAAAATATACGACCCTCCAAAAAGCAGACCGTAAAAAAAGGTGAAAAACAACGAAAGCAAAAGACCGTGGAAGTGGTTTCAATAAATAAAAAAGCGACCGCCGGAGCCCATAAAGACGCATACTCCGTGCAGGTAGCCGCCTTCGACAAAAAGTCAAAAGCAGAGGCCGAGATCGAAAACCTAAAAAAGATGAATTTCGACGCCTTTATGGACCGAACGCAGATAAACGGGAAAAGCTACTTCAGGGTTCGCATCGGGCCCATCGCGACAAAAAGCCGGGCTCTCGATATCCTTAACGAGATTCAGGAGGATTCCCGTTACGCGGAGAGTTATATGGTTCGGGACTGAACGACCAAAACGGCAATCAACAGAAAGAAAAAGCGCGGTTTATCGCGCTTTTTCGCGCTTTCGGTTCAACGATCTCTACAGCTCTTCGGAGATAACCGCGAAATCCGTAACCATGTCATTGTCGCTCAGCTCGAGCAGCTTAACCCCGACGGTCGCCCTGCCCTGAATCGATACATCCCTGGCGAGCAGGCGTATGGTCATTCCCGTCTTGGAGGCTATGATGATCTCATCTTCGGGAAATACCGAACGGATGCCCGACGCCGGGCCGTTCTTGTCCGAAACCTTCAGGTAGGCCATCCCCTTGCCGCCTCTGCCCTTGGTGGCAAAGTTGCGGTAATCGATCTTTTTGCCGTAGCCGCCCTCGGTGACCACGAAAAGTGACGAGTTCTTCTTCACCACGTCCATCCCGATCACCATGTCGCCGGCGGAAAGCCGCATGCCGATAATCCCTGACGAGTTCCTTCCCATCGGACGCATCGAACGGATATTGGTTCTTACCAGAAGGCCCTTGCGCGAGGCGATTACGACGTCGTCATCGCCCTTAACAAGCTTGACCTCGGAAAGTTCGTCGTCCTTTTTGAGATTGATCGCGATTATGCCTCCTTTTTTGGCGTTGCGGAAATCATCGATCGAAGTTTTCTTCAGAATGCCGCCCTTCGTCACCATGCAGATGTACATCTCGCTTTCCATGTCGGGGACCGCGCAGATGGCGGTAATGTCCTCGCCGGAGGCAAGGTTTATCATTCCTTTGAGTGATTTTCCTCGACTGGTTTTGGAGGCCTCCGGAAGTTCATAGGTCTTCATCCCGAAAATCTTTCCCTTGTTCGAGAAGAGGAAAATCATGTCATGAGTCGCGGCGACCATCATCAGCTTGATAAAATCCTCCCGCTTGGACGAAAGGCCGGTGACCCCCTTTCCGCCGCGCCGCTGCTTTTTGAACGTGTCCACGGCGAGACGGCGGATGAAACCGTCGTTGGTTACCGTAACCACCATGTCCTCATCGGCGATGAGGTCCTCCACATCGAACGAGGTGGAGGACTCTGCGCCGACCAGTATCTCCGTCCTGCGCGCATCGCCGTATTTCGCCTTTACCGCTTCAAGCTCGTCCTTCACGATCCCGAGAATCCGCTTGTCGCTTTTTAAAATTGCCTTGAGTTCTTCGATCAGCTTAAGCAGCTCCTTGAGCTCCTCGACAATTTTTTTAACCTCCAGGCTGGTGAGTCGCTGCAGGCGCATCTCGAGAATCGCCTTCGATTGTATCGGCGAAAGCTTGAACCGCTTCCTCAGCCTCTCATCGGCCTCGTCGACGGTCTTGGACGAGCGGATGATGCTTATGACCTCGTCGATATTGTCGAGCGCGATCTTGAGCCCCTGCAGAATATGTGCCCTTTCTTCTGCGCGCTTCAGCTCGAACTGTGTCCTGCGCGTCACCACGACCTTGCGATGAAGAATATAATTGGAAAGCAGGCCTTTGAGGTCGAGCACCTTCGGCTCGTTGTTTACCAGCGCCAGCTGTATGATGCCGATCGACGTCTGCAGCGGAGTGTGCTTGTAGAGCTGGTTGAGGATGATGTTGCTGTTCGCGTCCTTCTTCAGGCCTATCACGATGCGCAAGCCGGACCGGTCCGACTCGTCTCGAAGCTCCGAAATGCCTTCCAGTTCCTTATTGTTCACCATCTCGGCGATGCGGGTTATGAGGGCGGCCTTGTTTACCTGATACGGGATTTCGCTTACAATGATGGTCTCACGTCCCTTTTTATCTTCCTCAATTTCCACACGACCGCGCACCACCACGCTTCCGCGACCAGTCGAGTAGGCCTTCGCGATGCCGTCGGCGCCCATGATGATGCCGCCCGTGGGAAGGTCAGGCCCCTTGATTATCTTCATGAGCTGGCGTATCGTTATATCCGGATTGTCGATAAGCGCGACGGTACCGTCGACGACCTCGGCCAGATTGTGCGGAGGGATGTTCGTCGCCATGCCGACGGCAATCCCGGACGATCCGTTTACCAGCAGATTGGGATACGCGGCGGGGAGCACTGTCGGCTCCTTACGTGATTCGTCGAAATTCGCGACGAAGTCGACCGTCTCCTTGTCTATGTCCCGCAGGAGTTCCTCGGCAAGGGTGGCAAGGCGCGCCTCCGTGTACCGGTAGGCGGCCGGAGGATCGCCGTCGACGGATCCGTAGTTCCCCTGACCGTCGATCAGCGGAATGCGCATTGAGAAATCCTGCGCCATTCGGACCATGGTATCGTATACGGCGGCGTCCCCGTGAGGGTGGAAGTTACCGATGACCTCACCGACGATCTTCGCCGATTTGACATAGGGCCGGTCGCTCCTCCAGGCGCGCTCGTTCATGGCATGGAGAATACGCCGGTGCACCGGCTTCAGCCCATCGCGGACATCGGGAAGCGCCCTCCCCACGATGACGCTCATGGCATATGCCAGATACGCGTCCTTCATCTGGTCTTCGATTTCGATATTGATGATCTTCTGGAACAGGTCCCCGCCCTCTTTTGAGTCCTTCTTCGTCACGTCAGGTTCTCCTCTCTCAATCGGTCTGCACTGTCGGATCGGCCGTTACAGGTCGAGGTTTTTCACGTTGCGCGCGTTGTCTTCAATGAACTTGCGTCTGGGTTCAACAGCGTCGCCCATCAGCACCGTAAACACGTCCTCGGCCTCCACCTCGTCCTCCATGTTCACCTGAAGTATCGTGCGGCGGTCCGGATCCATCGTGGTCTCCCAGAGCTGTTCCGGGTTCATTTCACCGAGGCCTTTGTAGCGCTGTATGTTCGCCTTTGATTTATCGAGCCCTTTGAGGATCTTGTCCCGCTCTTCGTCCGAGTACGCGTAATGCGTTTCCTTGCCCGATTTGATGCTGTACAGCGGCGGCTGGGCGATGTACAGAAAACCGTTTCGTATTACCTCAGGCATATAACGGAAAAAAAAGGTCAGCAGCAGCGTGCGTATATGCGAACCGTCAACGTCAGCATCGGTCATAATGATGATTTTGTGATAGCGTGCCTTGCCGATATCGAACTCATCCCCGATACCCGTCCCAATCGCCGTTATAATGGTCTTTATTTCCTCGTTCGACAACACCTTGTCAAGACGCGACTTCTCAACATTGAGTATCTTGCCCTTGAGCGGCAGGATCGCCTGAAAGCGCCTATCGCGCCCCTGTTTTGCCGATCCGCCTGCCGAGTCCCCCTCCACAAGGTACAGCTCGCACTGCGCAGGGTCCCTCTCTGAGCAGTCGGCGAGCTTTCCGGGGAGTGTGTCGTTTTCCAGAGCGTTCTTGCGTCTGGTAAGCTCTTTCGCTTTTTTTGCGGCAAGCCGTGCCTGGGCGCTCAGTATGCACTTCTCGAGGATCTTTCTGACCACCTGAGGATTTTCTTCGAAGAACTGTCCCAGGTTCTCGTTCGTCGCGGACTCAACGATTCCCTTCACCTCGCCGTTGCCGAGCTTCATTTTGGTCTGGCCTTCGAACTGGGGGTTGGGAAGCTTCACGCTGACGATCGCCACCAGCCCCTCACGAACGTCGTCGCCGGAGAGTTGCGCCATCTTTTTATCGAGGCCTTCTTTTTTCAGGAACTCGTTCAGCACCCTTGTGAGGGCCGACTTGAAACCGATGAGATGAGTACCGCCTTCCTTGGTATTGATGTTGTTTGCGTATGTATACACC
>CAZEAH010000028.1:0-13282 GCA_964510075.1 uncultured Leptospirales bacterium
ACGCAGGAGAACGGCGGGCTCGCGATCCTCGCGATGGTCGACTGGCTGGCGCGCAGAGGCCCGAAAGACGCATGCATGCAGACGGTGCCCATGTCGGTTGCATGCGGCGGAACGACGCCGGAATCGACCCCGTGGTCGCGAAGGAGCGCCATCATCGTTGCTGGAGTGATGCTTCCTTCATGCCTGCGGAGAAGCTCCATCGTTCGAGACTGCCGGACGCGGCACTTGCTGAAATGGGTGATGACGGTGTCGGAAAACGCGCGCCTGAACCCGAACGTCGTACCCCTTTTGATATATCCCTTTTTACGCGCATAATCCTCGGAGCCCGGAGACAGCAGGTCGTATTCTTCATCGATTGTCAGTCCGTTGGAGATGCTTCGCACCCCGCGCACCTTCAGCGCCGCCCAGTGCCTGCCCGCCGTCTCGAGGACCCATGCCTCCTTTGTATCGGCGATGATGAATGAATTGTGATAGAGGAGACGGCTTCGGTATCCGCAGTTTCCGCCCTGGCCGTAGCGGCCCAGAAGTTCGGTGATGAGCGCGAGCGCGTCCGGCGCCCGGGTCGACCGCTCGAGCGCAAGGCGCAACAGGTCCATGCCGGTGAGCCCCGTTTTGGAGTACGGCTCGCGCGTAAATACGGCCTCGTTGCCTATGCACAGGCCCGATGCGTTGACGCCCATCTCGCAGCCCCACATCCACGCGGGACGGGAAATGAGCACCTCCTCTGTTCGCGAGGACTGCGGAATTTTCATGTAGGTGCATTGCAGATCCTGGTGTCCAGAATACGCGCGGGCCGGAATGTGGTGCAGAAGCTGCGCTTCGTTCGCCTCGCGATCGCTGTTCTTGGCGAGGATGACGCTTCCGTCGAGGGTGGCTTCTCCTGTGGCGACTACGGTGTCACACATGTGTCATTCTCCGGGTGCGGTATGATTGTGTGTGTAGAATGATAGGAGAGATGCGGATAGTTTTCAACAAAAATTGATGGAGGAAAATATTTCCGTGTGCCGCCGCGACGGCACGCAGACAAAATAGGGTTGACGCTTCGGACGGGGCGAATTCTCATTTGCAGATATTTGCAGAGGCGGCATCTTCGGGAAATGGACGATTATCTTAAATCCTCTTTGTTCGCCCGGGCCGTTTTCACGCTCCGGACGTACCTGCGTTTTCATCTTTCTTTCAAAAAAAGGTTCGCCCGCATGGAGGCGCGGCCCTATGTATGGGGAATCTGGAACGTCGAGGTGTTCGGTCCAAATATCAGCATCGGCAGGAATGTGGTGATTATTGGGGCCGAATCCGCCCGAACGCGCCTTACCACGGTCAAGCTGGCGGGATACGAAGGGGCCATAGTTATCGGCGACAACGTGCTGGTGATGGCCGGTGTGCGCGTATCGAGCGCGTCCCGGATAGAGATAGGCGACGACTGCATGCTCGCCAATTACTGCTACCTGACCGACGCCGACTGGCACGGCATACACGACCGTACCCAGATCGTCGGAAAGACGGCACCGATAGTGCTGGAAAAGGGGGTATGGATAGGGGACTCGGCGATCGTATGCAAGGGAGTGCGCATCGGCCGCAATTCCATCGTGGGGGCGGGGTCGGTTGTCCGCACAAACGTGCCGGCGAACGTCGTGGTGGCGGGAAATCCCGCGAAAATAGTCCGCAGGCTCGATCCGGCGAAGGTGGTCACCATGGGAGCGCTGTACGAAAAACTCGGAGGGCCGCCGGTTTGAAGATCTGCATGCTGTGCTACAGGGGCAACCCCTACAGCGGCGGCCAGGGGATTTACCTGAAATACGTGGCCGAGGAGCTTGTGCGCCAGGGGCACGAGGTGCACGCCATCGTGGGGCCTCCCTATCCCGCGATGATGGACGGCGTGAAGGTCCACTACATACATAACAACGAATACTATGTCCGGAAGGGACGCAATATCCTGAATCCGGATTCGCCGTTCGATATCCTCCGCCCCCTCAATTCATACGAATACCTCAGCACCAGGCTGGGAGCCTTCTCGGAGATCAGCGCCTTCAGTTACCGGGCGTTTTTAAAGATAAGGGAGCTTCTGCGGAGCACCCGTTTCGATGTGATACACGACAATCAGTGCGTGGGGTACGGCCTTCTTCTGATGCGCAGTTTCGGGATACCGGTAATCGCGACCATCCATCATCCGCTGTCGGTAGACCTGGAAAACGTGATTGAGCGCGCGTCCTCGTTTACGAACAAGATGAAGGGGGTGATGTTCTACCCGATACTGATGCAGCAGATAGTCTCGAAGCGCCTGGACCATATCATCACCGTGTCCGAGGACTCCAGACGCCGCATCAACGCCGACTTCGGCGTGCCCCTGGAAAAGCAGACGGTGGTATATAACGGCCTGGACGATTCGATATTCAGGCCGCTGCCCGGTGTGCGTAAAAAGAAAGGCAAAATGGTGTTCGTCGGGAACGTCGAGGACGGAAAGAAAGGCTTCGTCTATCTGCTGAAGGCGCTTACGCTTATAAAGAGCGATCTCAGGCTTACGGTGGTGGACGGCGGTTCTCCCCACCGAAGGGTCGCCGGCGCGCTCATCGAACGCCTCGGGCTGAGCGGCCGAATAGAGTTTACCGGCAAGACGGACACGAATTCCCTGGTGAGGCATTACTGCGAGTCGGAGCTGGCTATAGTGCCTTCGGTGTACGAGGGCTTCGGTTTCCCCGCGGCCGAGGCTATGGCCTGCGGCGTGCCGGTAATAGCGAGCGACGGAGGCGCACTCCCCGAGGTCGTGGGGGACGCCGGAGTGGTCGTTCCCGCGCGCGACGCGCGGGCGCTGGCGGAGGCCATCGACGGGCTTTACTCCGACAGGAAACGGATGAGGAGACTCTCCACGGAGGGAAGAACGAGGGTCCTTGCCGAGTTTAACTGGCCGAAGGCCGTTGAAAAGATGGTTTCGGTCTTCCGATCGTTCACCCGTTAAGATCAGTTCATGTCTACGATCTTAGCGCCCCTGTCCAGGTTGATCTTGAGAACGGTCGCGGCGTCCAGCCTGACTCCGTACCGTATTTCCGAAAAGCTTATCGTGAGCCTGTCGCCGCTTTCAGGGGAGAGCATCCGTATGGTGCGGTAGAAAAGCGCGCCTCCCTGGCCCTGTGGTTTTTCGAGGTAAAATTCCGTTTTCTTTCCGCTCGTTTTCGAGATGAAAAGTATTTTATCGGGCACATCCATCTTGAAGCCGATCGTCTGGAAGTAATTCTTGTTCTCCAGGACAAGGTAGCTCCTGTTGGAATCGCTTTCATCAACAAGACCCTGTTTGATAGTGAACGCGTCAAGAAGCGGGACCTGGCCGGCGGCGAAGGGATAGACGAGCGCAAAATCGATATCTATGGCGGCGTAGTTTCGCAGGTTGATGGAGTCGCTTCGGTCCACGTAAAGGGTCTTCTCGGCAGGGAAATAGAATTTGAGCGTGTCGCCGTCCTGAACCATTACGGTAAGCGGGCTTTTAAAGATGATGTCGAAAAAGGTGAAGCGGGCCATCCTCGGGTTTCTGTTGAACCAGGCCTCGCCGACGGAATTGAACTTGCGCTTTCCGAACGCTCCCTCGACCGTAAACCGGGCGGAATAGGAGTCGACGGCCCGGCCGTTTATCTCATGCACAAGGGTGAGAAGGCGACGGCTGCGGTCGGTGTCCGAGGCGGTTACGCGCTTTTCCTGTTTGACCGGGGCACCCGTGCATGCCGGCAGGAATGCACAGGCGAGCAGAACGCAGAAAAGAGATGCCGTCTGGAATGGAGTTCTGATCATTCTGCCGCCCCTTTATTGAAGTCTGGATTTTGCTTCGTTGAGCTTTTTTTCAACGGCCGGGTCCTTTTTCATCCTCAGCGATCTGTCCCAGTACTCGATCGCCTTGTCGATCTTTCCGATGCCGTAATAGGTGTCGCCAATATGGTCGTAGACGACAGGGTCCGGGCTGTTTTCGCGTTCCAGTTCCCGCTCGGCTTCGAGCAGTTTTTTAAGGGCCATGTCCAGCTGGTTCTTTCTGTAATACGCCCAGCCGAGCGAATCGAGGTAGGCGCCGTTGGTGGGTTCGAATTCCAGAGCCTTTTTAATAAGCTCGATGGACTCGTCCAGGTTCATATTGTTGTCGGCGTACAGGTAGCCCAGAAAATTATAGGCCTTTGCGCTTTTGGGATTGTACTTGATCGACTTTTTCAACGCCTCGATGGTATCGGAAAGTCGGCTCTGTTTTTCGAGTACCGTGGCGAGGTAGAAATAATAGGTGTCATTTTCTTCCTGCAGCTCTATTGCCTTTCTGAAATGCTTTTCGGCAGATGCGTAGTTGTCGCGCTGGGAATCGATGAGGCCCTTTAAGAAGTGGGGCCTGGAGTTCTGCGGTTCGAGCGTTATGGCGCGGTCCAGGTATTCGGCGGAGCGGGTAAAGTCGTTCCGGAGGCTGTAAAGGTAGCCCATGTGGATGAGGATGTCCGACGACGGCTTCAGCTCGTGGCACCTGCGATAATAGACCAGGGCGAGCGAAAGGTCGCCGGTTTCCTCGCAGGTTCGGGCGAGGTAGAAGTATATCTCGGGAATGTCGTCCTTGACGGAAAGCGCATGGAAAAAGCTGTCCTTTGCCAATGTGTAGAGTTTTGCCTGAAAAAGAAGCACGCCGGCCGTAAAATATTCGCTGAGCGCTGAAGCCTTGTCGCCGCGCCGGAGCGCAATGCGCGCCAGAGCGATGTGGGGAGAGATATATCCCGGATTTTTTTTCAGTATTTCCCTGAGATGCTTTTCCGCGGGACCGTCGTTCTTCATCAGCTCGTCGTACAGCGCGGAGGACAGAACGCCGTCGATCATCCTGGTGTTCTTGACCCGGTTCAGATAGCCGAGAGCCCGGTGATCCCCTTTCAGATAATAAATGCGCCCCATGACCGCGTTTATCTTCGCGTTGTCGGGGAATTTCTCCAGATAGCGCTCTGAATACCGTGCGGCCTCCTCCAGGGCGTAGCGGTCCATGTGGATAAGCGCAAGGACATAGACGGCCGAATGATTGTCCGGATTGATCTCGAGGCAGCGCTCGAAGCTCTGGACGGCGCGGTCGGTCTGGTTTTTGGAATAATAGATGTGGCCGAGGTAATAATGCGCGTATTCCTGGTAATAGTCCTCGACTGGCTCGGAGGCGGCGAGCTCGATGATGTTGCGCATGTACACCGAGGCCTTGTCCCAGTTCTTTATCTGAGTGTAGTAAAGATTTCCCAGCGTGTAATGGATATGGACCAGTTCGGGGCGCTGCTCGAGCAGGGCCTCCAGGACGCCCGCCGCTTTCATGTAGTTGCGGAGATTCGTGTACAGGTTGAATTTCAACTCATACGGACGCACGAATTCCTGGTTCTTCTCGATTGAGCGGTCGGCGTAGTTGACCGCCTTCTCGTAATCGTTTACCCTGTAATAGCATTCGGCGAGCTGATAATATACCCGGTCCAGTTCGGTGTTGAACGCGGCGGCGTCCATAAAATTCTCGATCGCGCGCGTGTAATCGCCTTCGGACTTGTAATAGAGCCCCCTGCTGAAATACGCCCAGTCCGCGTGAGGGGCCTCCGGTTTGCTGTCGCGGGGTGAAGCGGTTTGCAGGGCGGCGCAGTTCATGAGGACGAGGGCCGCCAGCCCGACCAGGGCGAGTCGTTTCATTGACGGGAGATCCTTGCAGTTATTTTAATCAAAGATAGGGCCGCGGTGGATTATTGTCAAACGTAAATGTCGATACCGTGCCGTCCTCCCGCGGCCTTAGCTTTTCTTTCTGCGGCGTCGGGTATCCCGTATTTCCGGAGGCGGAGTGTCGCTCTCGATCTCGAAAACCGGTATAGAGGCGGCCGCGGACGTCCTCCCGCCAAGAACGAGCCCGCGTATGTCCTCGAAAATGTTATAGAGCACAGGCGTGGCGAAAAGCGTGATGAGGGTTCCGAACGCGAGGCCCCACGCCATTGAGAGGGCCATGGGCTTGAGAAAGGGGTCATTGCCGCCGATTCCGTACGCGGTGGGAAGGAGCCCCAGGACCGTCGTGAGTGAGCTGAGAAGGATGGGGCGGACTCGTTTTGCCCCGGCCTCGATGGAGGCGCCGACCGCGTCCATTCCGGACGCACGCGCGATGTTGATAAAATCAAGGAAAACGATGGAGTTGTTCACCACGACGCCGGCAAGTCCGACGATACCCATCATGGCCAGAAAGGAAAGGGGAAGACCGTGCAGGTAGAAGACCCACACCACGGCGAGGAACGACAGCGGGATGATCCCCATGATGGTGACGGGATGGACGAGCGATTTGAAAAGCGCGACGAGTATGATGTAGATGGCAAGGGCCGCAATCAGGAACGAACGGTTGAGGTTCTGGAATGACTCCTGGGTGTCCTTGAACTCGCCTGCGTAGTCAACGGTGTACCCCTGGTACCGTTCTTCAATTCCGGCGAATTTCTTCTGGAGCAGGCGGTTGACGTACACCGAAGTGACGTCCTTGGCCTTCTCGTCGATATCGGCCGTGACGGAAATGGTTCGTCTCCAGTCCTTGCGTGTGATGAAGGATACGCCGCGGCTTCGCTCGAGCCTGGCGACTGACTGGAGCGGGATGAGGTTTCCCATGCGGTTCGCTATCTTGATCTTCGCGATGCTTGCCAGATTGTTTCGAAGCGATCGGGGGAATATAACGCGAACGTCGATTTCTTCGTCGGTCTTCTTAATCTTCGTGGCGATGCTGCCCTCATAACAGGATCGGACGGTTGAGGCTATGTCGTATACGCTGATTCCGGCGAGAGCGGCCGTGCGGTCGTTCACGTGTATGCGGATTTCCTCCTTCCCTTCCTCGAAATTGTCCTTTATGTCCTTGAGCCCCCTGATGGTGCCGAGATAGGATCGGTACTCGTCCGCGATTTTTTTCAGCGTGTCGAAATCGTCTCCCTTGATTGTCACCGAAACGGGCATCCCTGTGGGCGGGCCGTTGCGGACGTATTTGAACTCAAGCTTCTCGAAGCCTTTGAGGCCGATGCTTCGCTCGCGCACCCAGTCGATGATCTCGTCGGCCTGGCGCTTGCGCTTCTCCTCGGGGGTCAGGTAGACGATGATGATGCCGTATTTTGACCCTCGCTTTGTGTACGGATCGTTGGGGTCTTCCTGAATGATGCCGGCCCGGGAGGTGAAACTCTCGAGCTCTTCCTTCGGAAGCTCCGCGATGATCTTTTCGATCGTGGCGAGTTTCTCGCTCATCTCCTCGACGCGGGTTCCGGTGGGCGCCTCGGCCTTAACCGTGAAGCGCTCTATGCCGCCGGCCGGGAAGAGGATGAACTTGACCTTGAATGCCGCGAAGACGATCGTAACGACAAAAACCAGCGTGACGATTCCGACGAAACGATAGCGCCGGGCCACGACCGTTCTCAGAAGCGATACGTAACGGGCACGGAGCCCGCGGAAAAGCGCTCCCCCCTCCTCTTCGGAGAGGGAAACAAGGGACTTCCGGCGCTTCTGCATGTCGTGTATCTGGGGCGGCAGGAAGAAGATCGACTCTACCCACGAGGCGACAAGCGCCACCGATACGACGGCCGGAAGCGTCCAGACGAACTTACCCATGATGCCGGTCATGAACATGAGAGGCGCGAACGAGGCGATGGTGGTGAGGATGGTGGCCGCGATGGGCATCATGACCTCGGAGGAGCCCCTGGCCACCGCGTCGCGGAGATTCCAGCCTTCCTCGAGGTGGCGGTAGATGTTGTCCGACACCACGATATTGTTGTCGACCAGCATGCCGAGCGCCATGATGAGGCCGAACATGGACATCAGGTTGATGCTGACGTTCGCGTACGCCATCCAGATGAAAGTGAGAAGCATGGAAAAGGGGATGGCAAGCGCGGTGAAGATGGAGATCCTCCACCCGTAGGACAGGATGAGTGAAATGATGACGAGGACGAACCCCTGGATTCCGTTGCTGACGAGGACATCGAGCCTTCGCTTTACGAAATACGACAGGTCGTTGTTGATGACAAGTTCGTATTCTTCCGGAAGGATTTTTTTAAAGCGCTCCACTTCGCGGTTGATGCCGTCTACCAGGGTGATGATGTCCGCCGACTCCTTTTTGAGAATTGTCAGTGTGACGGAGCGGCGGCCGACGGATTTGTTGATTATCTTCGCCTCCTCAAAGGAGTCGCGCACGTTCGCGACGTCCCCGACGCGGACCCAGTTGCCCATGTCGTTGGCGCGTATAAGGATATTGGAGATGTCCCTCGCGGACTCCACCTCGCCGATCGTGCGAACGAGGATCTCCTCGTCGTTTTCCCATACCAGTCCGCCCGGGAAGTTAAGGTTTTTTCTTGCGAGCGCCATCACGATGTCGTTCATGGCGACGTGGTACTCGTCGAGGAGGCGCGGATTCACTTCCACAATCATCTCGCGGTCGCGGTATCCCTGGCGGTCGACGCGCGCGGTGCCTTCGATCTCGAGTATGCGGTCCTCGAGTATCTTGGCGAGCCTTCTCATCTCGAATTCGTCCGCGTCGTTCCTGATGTCGTCTTTTCTGATGATGGCGATATCGAGTACCGGCTGCTGGGCCGTTGTGAGCTCGGTGACCAGAGGGTCCTCGGCGTCGTCCGGAAGGTCCTGGGTGCGGTCGAGCGCGTTTTTAATGTCGTTAATCGTCTTGTCCTTGTTGGCGAGGTCGGGGTCGAGTTTTACGACGACAACTGAACGAGCCTCGAGGGAGTTGGAGTGCAGTTCCTCGATCCCGTCGATCTCGCGCAGCTGATCTTCGATGGGAATGGTGACGTGTTTTTCGACGTCTTCGGCGGTGGCCCCCGGATAGATGGTGCTTACCACCAGGTAATCAAAATCGATCTTCGGAAAGGCCTCGCGGTTAGCGCTGAACATGTACATCAGCCCGGCGATGAAGATGCCCGCCGCCAGCATGTTTACGAACAGGGAGTTGTCTATAAAAAATTCGATAACGCGTTTCATCGGGGGTACCTTCCGAATGCGGCAAATGGGCGATTCCGTCTCGTGTCCGCCGGGCCTCGATCGTGAATCGAGAGGGCTTTTTAAGGTGTAAGTCAAGAAATAAATAGGATTTCCGCCTCGGGCCGGACCGCCTGGGGCGCGAAGGAGCGTGGAGCCCGACGCGGCGGCCGGTAACCGAACCCGCGGGAGAAAAAATACTGATTGAAAATAATGGCATTCGGATACAGAATACTGTTCCGGCCGAAGTGTTCGACGGATCGGCGGGGCGCACTACAATGCAAGCGGCGGCGGTAATGAAAGATGGCGTTCACTGATGCCGGAGGCTCATCGGAACGGCTGAAGGTGCTCGCGCTCGACGATGACGGGCTGGTGCGGCGCGTACTGGAGGACCTGCTGTCGGGCGAGCACGAGTTTCGCGCCGTGGGGAGCTGTGCCGAATTCAACGAACTGGTGGTCGGGTTCAATCCCGACGTGCTGCTGCTCGACCTGGTGCTCCCCGACGGCGACGGCCTGGAGATATGCAGGGAACTGCGAAGGAACGTTCAGTTCGAAAAACTCTTCATTCTCATGCTGACGGCGGCGGACCAGAAGCAGTATATCGAGCAGGGATACGCGGCGGGCGCAAACGACTATATACGCAAGCCCTTCGTCCCGTTCGAGGTGAAATCGAAGATCGTCAACTGCAAAAAGATCATCACCTACCAGAACAAGCTCTACTCGGCCTTCAACTACCAGCTCGAGTTTTCCAAGCGCCTTTACCGCCTCAACAGGCTCATTCAGGCCAACGTGAACGTATCGGACATCGGCGAACTCATCCGCGAGTTCGACTCTTTCAACGAGATCGTCGACGCCGACTCCATCGAGGTAGTGCTTGTCCGCGAGGGCGCGCCTGCGACACTGCTCGCAAAATCCTTCGAAAAGGACCGCTCCTTTCTGAGTTACGAGCAGATACGCAAAAGGATCAAGCTCTTCGACGAGAAAAACACATCAATCACTTCCATAAAGATACGAAGCGGCGAAAAAGATTTGTACTGCTGCATCGCGCCGATCGCCTTCAACCACACCGTTTCAGGTTACCTCGTTCTTCAGCGGGATGCGCCGTTCGACCCCGAGGAACGCAACATGATCGCGCTGTGCACCGATTTCATGGACATAATGCTCGAGCGCCTCATCGCGCAGAACGAGCTTAACAGGCAGTACGAGCTGTACCGTTCGGAAATCGCGAAGGTGAGGACCATACAGGTTTCGTTTCTGCCTGATTTCAGCAAAATTAAGGGCTACGACGTCGCCTCCATTTTTCTTCCGGCCGAGGACATTTCCGGCGACTTTTTCGACGGCTTCTTTCTCGACGACGAGGTCTATCAGTTCGTACTCTGCGACGTTTCCGGCCACGGGGTTGCCTCATCCTACATCGGCAACGAAATCCGCTCGCTTTTCCGGACCTTTTCTCTCAGGAAATTTCCCCCGTCTTTTATCATCGGAGCGGTGAACGGTATCGTGTCGCGGGATATTTCGGGCCTGTACTATTTCGGAACGGTGATAGTCTGTCAGCTCAATATTAAAACCGGAGAGGTGCTGTTCTCGTCGGGAGGGCATCCACCGGCGATTTTCTGCCGTTCGGGTGATGGCGCCTGCACATTGCTCAACAAAACGGGGCCGCTTGTGGGTTTTTTCGAAAAAGGCGATTTCAGGGACACGTCGTTCGTGATGAAGAGCGGAGATGCGCTGCTCCTTTACACCGACGGCATTCCGGAGACGTTTTCTTCCGACGGCAGGGAGCTCTACGGGGAGGAGAGGCTTCAGAAGACCTTTCTGGAAAATTCCCGCCTCCCGGCGCAGGAGATCACGCGCGCCATTGTCGACTCGGTCGCCGAGTTCAGCGGGTACTCGGTCCAGGAGGACGACATCACGATGATCTGCGTCAAAAAGCTTTAGGCTGTTTTCTCCGGAAGGCGGTAAGACGGAAGTCTTCCAGTATTTCCGCCGCCCGGTTCCGGACCTCCAGGATGGCGCCGTACCCGGTGAGGCTCGAGAAATCGGCGGCGATCCGGTTCCTGTTTTTCCCCTCGATGCGCAGCCTGTCGAAGCGCACCGGCGTTTCCCATTCGGAACGCCGAAGGGACAGCAGATCGTCGCAAAAATCGACGATATCGTGCAGAAGAAAGGCCGACTCCCTGAGATAGGCGTTTTTGTCCTTCTCGGCATCGAGACCCCCGGCCTTGGTGCGGGAGAGCACCATGATGTGATCGAGAATCCGCCTGGCGTGTTTCCTGCCGACGGGTACGGCGAGATGTGCGGCGGCGTCCTCAAGCCGGTTGAGCGCGTCGATATGCGCGGCCTCGTCCACAAGAACACGGAGGACGGGCAGGCGGTTGAGCGTAAAGTCCTGGAGCGCCCCGTAAGAATGCACCATCTCGAGATCGGCGTCCGGATGAAAATAGATCGGAGGATATTTCCGGACGCGTTCGGCGTTGCGCTCCATAATGTCGTCGACCATTTTCGAGAAAGGCTTTTCGCTCTTCTTCTTTTCGTATTTCTCGCGCGTCTTCTCGAAGTTCGTGATCTCCGCGAGCGCGAAGCCCTCGAGGTTCATTCCCTTCTCCAGCGCCATGGAATAGCGCTGTTCGAACGCCTCGATGTTGAACCAGGCGCGGCTGTATTTCCGGCCGTACTCCCGGTACCTCTCGCGGAGTTTCTTTATGAGGAGATCGATCTCGTTTGCGGTGAGTGCCATTTGACCCGGCGCGTCAAAAAAAGTGTTTACGCCGTTCCATGGTGCCGGTACTTTTTAATTATTGCAATCATTATACTGATCCGCCGGTCGTGCACGGGCGGACGGGCCAGGGAAACAATGGGATTTACCTACAAAGACGCGGGCGTGGACGTCGACGGGGGCAACCGTTTCGTGAGCCGGATTGCGCCGCTGGTAAAGGCGACCTTCGGCGACAGGGTCATCACCGACATCGGCGGATTCGGCGCGCTCTTCCGGGGTTCGTTCCCCGGCATGACCGATCCGGTGCTGGTTTCGGGGACGGACGGCGTTGGCACCAAATTGAAACTCGCCCAGAGGATGAACAGGCACGACACCATCGGCATCGACGCGGTCGCCATGTGCGTCAACGACCTCCTGGTGTCGGGAGCGGAGCCGCTCTTCTTCCTCGACTATATCGCCTGCGGGAAGCTCAACGAGGACGTGATGGTGCGGGTGGTCGCCGGGCTGGCCGAAGGATGCCGCATCGCCGGCTGCAGCCTGGTGGGCGGGGAGACGGCGGAGCATCCCGGCGTGATGCACCCCGACGATTACGATATCGCCGGCTTCGCCGTCGGCGTGGTCGACAGGCCGAAGATCATCGACGGGAAAACGATACGCCCCGGCGATGCGATCATCGGGCTCCCCTCGTCCGGCGTCCATTCGAACGGATTTTCGATGGTGCGAAGGCTTCTTTTCGAGGTGAAGAACTACACGCCGGACTCCAGGGTGCCCGAGCTCGGCGCCCGGCTCGGCGAGGCGCTGCTCGAGCCCACCCGCATTTACTGCAGGGCGGTGCTCGCCTGTCTCGGTAAAGGCGCGAGGATAAAGGGGATGGTGCATATCACCGGGGGAGGATTCTACGAGAACATCCCGCGCATTCTGCCGTCCGACACGGCGGCGGTCATAGAGAAGAAGAGCTTCACGCCGCACCCCGTGTTCGGTCTCATTCAGAGGGAGGGCCGGGTCGAGGAGCGCGAGATGTTTACGACCTTCAACATGGGAATAGGCCTTATGCTGTTCGCCGCCGACGACGACGCAGACGCGCTGTGCGGGATGCTTCGCGAGGCGGGCGAGGCGCCGGTGCGAATAGGAACCGTGGTGACGAGGAAAGAGGGCGCGGTCATCCTCGTATGATCGCGGATCATCTGTGGGTGATGTGAAGGCCCGGGGGTATATGAGCGGCGAACGCGGTACACACCTTCGTTCGACGGGGCCCGTACTCATGAGGGGCGCCGAGCCTGTGTTCACCATGGGAGGCACAGGCCGGGGGGTGCTGTTGCTGCACGGGTTCACCGGGACGCCCCATGAAATGAAATACCTCGGGAAGCGCCTCTCGGACGAGGGCTACACGGTGATGATCCCGCGCCTGCCCGGACACGGCACCACGATCGCGGAGATGACGCGCACCACGGGACGCGACTGGCTTCTTGCCGCCCGCGAGGCTTTTATCGATCTTCAGCCCCGGTGTACGGACGTATCGTGCGTGGGACTTTCGATGGGGGGGATACTGTCGATTCTGCTCGCGCGGGAATTCCCCGTCCGCCGGCTGGTGCTCCTTTCAACCCCGGC
>CAZEAH010000029.1:0-13077 GCA_964510075.1 uncultured Leptospirales bacterium
CGGCAGGCCCGGGGTCTGCGCCCCCGGCGACACGCTGAAAAGTAAAACGCTCCGCTGGCTTTCGGTCTCGCTCGACGAGGTATTCGGTTCCTGAACGTCGCCCTGTACGGGACGGGAACAGATTTTAATGTCTACGGGCGGAATGTCCGATTGCGGGCCCTACCAGAGCACCGAGAGCGGATTGATCAGCCGTCCGTTGTGCCAGAGCGTGAAGTGCAGGTGCGGTCCCGTCGACCATCCGGTCGAACCCACCCTGCCGATAATGCGTCCCGCGGCGACCCTCTGTCCGGGTCGGACGTGTATCGACGAAAGATGGCCATATAACGTGCGGTAGCCTTTCGGATGCTCGATGATGACGGCCTTTCCGTAGCCTCCCATCCATCCGGTCGCCGTAACGACCCCCTCGCATGCCGCGCCGACGGGGGTCCCGTGGGCGGTTGCGATGTCGACGCCGTTGTGGAAGCCGTACTGCCTGAAGATGGGGTGCATCCTCCCGCCGAAGTGCGAGCTGAAGCGTCCGGCGAGCGGCGAGCGGAACATCTCGCGGAGCGCGTATTTCCGCGCCATGTCCGGAGTCATGGTGTGAGTTATGGGGCGGGCCCCTTCTATGAAGACGGCCGCCGGTATTCTTTCGCTTCGGAACCGCGCGAAGACCCAGTGCAGCGGGGATAGATTCTGCACGGCTATTTTTGACCGGTCAACGCCGTAGAGCTCGGCGATTTCATCGATTTCGGACCGGTCGGTGATGAAATTGAGCACCCCCACTTTCGACGGCACTATGATGCGCTGGTTGACTCTGGCCGTTAACGTGTCCCAGTGAGGGTTGGCGCCGATGAGGGTGTCGATGTTCACCCCGTTATCGCGCGCTATCTTCCAGAAGTTGTCGCCTTTTCGGATATCGACGACTCTGAGCTCGATCTCGTCGAAACGGACCTTGCCGCTGATAAACTCGATGTAGTCATTCTCCGTGAGAAAAAGGCTGTGGATGCCGGGCGGTGACGCCGCTTCGTCCGCGGGCATTAGGCCTGAGAGGGAAAGAACGGCGATCAGGACCACGGCCGCGCACAGCCCGATGAGGGGGTACACGTATCTCCTCGGCATTCAGCACTCCATATAAACTCTATTGTTAGTAGAAAAGCCTCCCCCGCCGTGAACGTGGCGTTGCGCACATTCGGGGAAGGAGCGAAGCCTGTATTTTACATGCATACAGCGCCGCTGCCGGTCAAGGAATTTTTGGACGGGGCATAAAAAAAGAGAGTGCGGAACACTCTCTTCGCGAATAAATTCCGTACGACCGGATTGCGTTATATTACTTTAACCGAAACGGCCCTGGGACCTTTTTCGCCGTTTTCCACCTCGAACTCAACATTGTCGCCTTCGGCAAGCGTCTTGAATCCGTCTCCGCCGATTCCCGTGTAATGCACGAACACGTCGTTACCGTTCTCCTGCTTGATGAACCCGAACCCTTTTTTGTCGTTAAACCATTTTACCACACCTTTAGGCATTGTGAAAACTCCTTACCATTAAATTGCGGCTTGACGCCTGGGGCAGAGCTCTGCATCTGAATCCGCTTCTCGGATGCTTTTCCGCGGGGGAAAACCGGAGTGTGCTGATCCTAAGCTTCTCTACCTGCCGGTAACAGTATATACTGCATTAATCATAATAATATGTCAAATATTATTCGTTTTTTTCATTAATTTAATTCCCGCGGCGAAGACGTCATTCCGGACTCCGCCGCTTTTATCGCGCGGGACGGCATCGGCAGGCATGACCGGGCACCGCGCGCACGGCCGTACCGCAGCCGCCGCCGGAACGAATGACAAGGACGGTCTCCATAATTACTATTGACAAATATGCCGCCGGAAGTACCTTCATTTGGCGCGCATACTACCGCTTCCCAGGGATATCAATGAGCCTGTACGAACTGTTTGTCGGCCTTCGCTACCTGAAGGCAAAGAAAAGCCAGAGGTTTATTTCGTTCAACACGCTGCTCTCCGTGGTGATCGTGTTTCTGGGGGTCTTCATCCTCATTGTGGTCATAAGCGTCATGACCGGCTTCCAGGGGCAGATAAAGGACAAGATTCTCGACGTCGACTCGCATATCACGGTCTCCGGCTATTCCGGAGACGGCGGGGAGGGCATCTCGGATTACGCCGCCCTCACGAAAAAGATACTCGATCTTAAAGGGGTCCGCTCCGCGAGCCCCTATCTTCAGGGCCAGGGCCTTTTCCGCTTCCGCACGGCGATCACGCCGGTCATGATCCGGGGGATCGGATCGACGGCGGGAATCCCCGGGGACACGGCCACGTTCATCACCGAGGGGCCGAAAATCTTCCGGAGCGACAGGGACGTTTTCATAGGCGCGGAGATGGCGCTCAATTACGGCATCCGCGCGGGCGACTCGATCGAGCTCATCGTCCCCAGGGGGCGCCTTACGGCCTCGACCGGCGTGACTCCGGGCATGGGGACCTTCCGCGTGGCCGGCTTTTTCAAAACGGGCTATTACGAATTCGACACTCGGCTCATCCTGATGTCCCTGCCGGCCTCGCAGCGGCTTTACAGCCTCGGTAATATCGCCTGGGGCATCGGCGTCAAGATCGACGACATCTACCGGATGGACTACATGTCCTCCCGCATTCAGTCCGCCATCGGATTCAGCTACCAGACGCTCACCGCGGAACAGCGCAACCAGAACCTGTTCTACGCGCTCAGGCTCGAGAAGCTCATCATGACGATAATCCTTTTTCTGGTCATCATTTCGGCCGGCTTTTCCATAATGGGCACGCTCGTCATGGTGGTGATGGAGAAGCGCCGCGACATCGGCATCCTCAAATCCATGGGGGCGACTCCGATCTCCATAATGGTTGTCTTCGTGCTCGAGGGCTTCTTTATCGGCGTTATCGGCACGGCGGCCGGGGTCGTCGGGGGCCTTTCGGCATCGCTCAACCTTGAGGCAATCATCCGATGGATAGAGAGGGCCATCAACGCGGTGATGGGGTATATCTACACCGTGTTCGACCTGGGTTTCTACTTCAACATCACCCTCGTACCCAAGAGCGTCTATTACATCGACACCATCCCGACCGAGATCAAACCGGAGTTCGTGGTGCTCATCGCCGCGTTCGCCGTGTTCCTCTCGACCGTCGCGGCCGTATTCCCGTCGTGGCACGCCTCGCGCCTTCAGCCGGTCGAAACCATACGATACGAATAGGGCACCCAACATGGAAAGAAGCGCCACCATAATCGCCGACGGCATAGAAAAGATTTACGGTTCGGGACGAAACGCCCTCAGGGTCCTTAAAGGGGTGTCGCTTTCGATCGGCGGCGGCGAGATAGTCTCCATTATGGGGCCCTCGGGCGCGGGCAAGTCGACCCTGCTGAACGTGATCGGATGCCTGGACGGCTTCCAGTCGGGCAGCCTTTCGGTGCTCGGACGGGAGCTCTCGGGCCTGTCGGTGGAGGACCTCGCCACCTTCCGGAACCGACACATCGGCTTCGTGTTCCAGCTTCACAACCTGCTTGCCGACTTCACGGCGCTGGAGAACGTCATGATGCCCATGCTCATCCGGCGGGAGGGCCGTTCCGCCGCGAGGAGGGCGGCGATGTCGGTCATCGAACGCTTCGGCATGGCGGACCGCGTCGCCCACCGCCCGGGCGAGCTCTCCGGCGGGGAGTGCCAGCGAATTGCCGTCGCGCGGGCAATAGTGGGGAAGCCCGACATCATCCTCGCCGACGAACCCACCGGGAGCCTGGACAGCCAAAACTCGCGGGTGCTGATGAGCACGCTCTTCGAGCTGGGAAAAGAAAACGGTACAACGATCGTCGTGGTGACCCACGACGCGGGGATCGCCTCGATGACCGGCCGGACGATAACGATCGTGGACGGGGCGATAACTGACGCGCAATAAAACTTGTAACCAACGCGGCGCGATGATACGCTGGATTGCGCGTCGCGGTCCGGCGCCGTCGAGGCGCCTTTCCATTAAAGCGGATTGGAGCGGAGAGCATGAAAATCGAATTCGTCGGCGGAGCGGGGACGGTTACCGGTTCTTCCTACATTCTTAAAAACGGCGACTTCACCATCATGATCGATTGCGGGATGTTTCAGGGGCGGCGCGAGCTCAAGGAGCGCAACTTCCAGCACCTCATCTACGCGCCCGCCGAAATTGACGCCGTTCTCCTTACTCACGCGCATATCGACCACAGCGGGCTCATCCCGAAGATCGTAAAAGAAGGATACTCCAACCCGATCTTCTCCACCGACGCGACCGCCGACCTCTGCGGCATAATGCTTCCGGACAGCGCCCACATACAGGAGATGGACATCGAGTGGATCAACCGGAAGCAGAAGAAGCTGGGGCGCGAGGCCGTCCCTCCGCTTTACACCGCGGATGACGCGGCGAAATCGCTCGAGTTTTTCTCGCCCAAGAAATACGGCGAGACCTTCGAGGTGGTAAAAGGCGTACGGGCCCGTTTCCGCGACGCCGGCCACATACTCGGCTCGGCGTTCATCGAGCTGTGGGCGGAGGAGAACGGCCGCACCGTTAAATTTGTGTTTTCGGGCGATATCGGCACGAAGGGACAGGCGATCATCCGCGACCCCGAAACTACCGACGAAGCGGACATCCTGTTGATCGAGTCCACCTACGGCGACCGTCTCCACAAGAACCGCGAAGACACCTTCCGTGAGTTCAAACAGGTCATCCTCGACTCGTTCAACCGCAGGGGCAACATCATCATTCCTTCCTTCGCGATCGAGCGAACACAGGAGATCATCTACGTGCTCGGGCGCCTGATCAAAAAGGGCGAGATACCGCCCATACCCGTGTATATCGATTCGCCGCTTGCTATCGCGGCGACCGAGGTCTTCAAGAAAAACGCGCACCTGTTCGACGACGAGATGCGCGCGCTGCTCTCCGCCGGCGACAATCCGCTCGAGTTCCCCGGACTGCACTACACCCGGAGCGCCGAAGAGTCAAAAAGGCTGGACGAATCGCGGGGATCGATTATCATAGCGGCGTCGGGGATGTGCACCGCCGGCCGTATAAAGTTCCACCTGGCCAACAACCTCTACCGCGCCGAGTCGTGCGTGGTCTTCGTCGGCTACCAGGCGGAGGGCACGCTGGGCAGGCGGCTGGTTGACGGGGAGAAGCGCGTGAGCATCTACGGGGAGGACATCGCGGTGCGGGCGAAGATCCACACGCTCGGGGGATTCTCGGCGCACGCCGACCGCGACCATCTGCTCGAGTGGATGTCGTCAATACGAAACGAGCGCATGAGGGTCTTCGTGGTCCACGGGGAGGAATCCGCCTCGAACGCCTTTGCAGCCTCGGTGCGGGAACGCTTCGGCTGTCAAACGACGGCGCCGCGGTGGGGCGAAATAGTGGACCTCGACACCATGGAGGTGGCGTCGGCGCACTACGGAGCCGCGCCCACCTCGTCCGTGGAGCGCGAAATGGAGGCGCTCAAGGAAACCATGGCGGCCCTCTATGCGAGATACGAGCGGGCGAAAAAGGAAAAACGCATCTTCCAGGCGCGGCGCCTTGAACAGGACCTGAACGACCTCACCGAAATGGCCCGCTCACTGAGCGACGCCCTGTAGGCCGCGGAACGGCTGGACGAAAACGATGGCGGAACTCATCAAAACCATAACCGACAAAAGCCTTTTCGAGAAGATATTTTACAAGTTCTTCCTCAAAAAGGACGTCTTCCTCAAAACGAAAAACGGCGATCTCAAAATCGAGTTTTTCGGCTACACCGACGGCATGGCCGCCCTCCGGATCCCCTACCTCAAGAACATGTACGAAAGCTGTCTCATCTTCACCCGTAACGAATCCTACACCATCTACGCGAACCTCAAGCTCGTCGAGAAGCAGGAGGACGATTCGTATATTTTCATCCCCATTAAATTCCAGATCATTTCCACGATGCGCAGGGAGGACCGAAAGATCGTCGACATCGGCGGCGAGGGGAAAAACATCATTTACATCACCAGCGTGATCTCCGATTTCATCATCCAGAACTCCCTCGCGATGGAGAACAAAAAGGTCGACCACGTCAAGGAGATCGTCCGGTTCGACCTCGAGAAGCAGTTCAAGCACGTCAGGATATTTTTCTGCAACGAGGGCATGACCGACGTGCGCATGAAATATTTTTACGAAAACAAGACCCCCTACCTCATAAGCGACATCAACAAAAAGGAAAGCGCGAAAGACGAAAGCCTCTTTAACTATTACCTCAACAACATATACGGCAAGGACTACCATCTCATCAACCGGAAAAACCTCATTTCCGAGGTGTCGGTGCCCGTGCTTTACAAGGCCAGGATTCCCTACGGCTACATACAGTGCAACGGCGCCGCGCCGCTGTCGGAATCGGCGCTGCTTATCGTCAAGCGCATGGCTATCGTGGTTGAGGAGCTTTTTACCAAGTACAGGGTCTTCCCCATTTCCGACGAGCGCCTTCTGGTTTCGGACGTTTCGAAAAAGGGGATAGGCATCGTCTTCAAGGAACGCCGCTTCATACGCTATTTCAAGGAAAACAGCTACGTCTACTTCGACCTCAACCTGCCGGACAACAAGCGGGCCTCGTGCCTTGCGGTTATACGTAATATCGGAATCATGGAGAACAAGATAATAAAGGTCGGCTGCGAGATCAGGGAGCTCGACGCGCTCGGAGAGGTCAACTATGAGGAGTATCTGGAGTCACTCGGGCTCGCCTGAACCCCCGTTCCGGCGCGGCCATTTCCCCGAAAGGGCGTACCTTTACGCCGGATACAACCATTCCGGCAGCTCGCGGCAGTCGACCGGCCCGGCGAGCGCCGTCCGCGCGGCCTTCGCGGCTCCGCCGAAGGCCGCGCCCAGCGCGTGCCGCCCCAGTATCGCGCTCTCGAACCTCGCCGGCGGCGCCCCCCCGCCCGCGAGGTTCCGGCACAGCACCGAACCGCCGTCGACGGCAAACTCGTAATTACGAAGGGACTCCAGAATCCCCTCCCCTTTCATCTTCGCGAGCGACTCCTTGAGCGTCCACAGCCGGAAAAAGGCGGCGGAGCGGTCGGCGGCACCCTCCACGGCGGCGAGTTCTTTCGAGGAAAAATATTTCCGCGCCACAGCCATGGGCGCCCGGCGGAGCCGCTCGATGTCGACACCGACAGGCGCCGCAGCGGAAATGACGAACGCCGCGGCGTCACTGGTGTGGGAGATACCGGCGTGATACCGGACGGAGGTGCCTGCGAGCATAAAACGCCCCTCGGGCCCGTGCGTCGTCTCCACGGAACGGGCGGGCGTTCCCTCCAGCGCCCCGCAGACCGCCCTGACGAGCAGGCGCGAGGCGAGAAACCCGGCGCGCGCGCCGGGGTTTCGCAGTCCCTCGAGGCGGGATCGTTCGCCCTCGGCGAGCACCGGTACGACCGCGCGGATAAGGAAATCGAGGTCACGCGCGCCGAAGCGGCATACGGCGATGAGCGAAATCTCTCCCGCCGCAAACGCGTCGCGCAGACCTCCGATCATACTGAAGCCTATGTTTTTGATTCCGGTCACGACGGCATGCTCGCTCCGCAGACGGCCCGTGTCAAGGCTGTAATTATTCCTTGACATTCCCGCGCGGCAATGCGAGCGTGCCGGCGCCGGCAAAAAGTCGGCAGGAGGAAGCGGGTGAAAATCCCGCGCTGTCCCGCAACTGTGATTCCGCGCCCGCGCGGATGAGCCAGGAACTCCTTTTACTGGATATCCTCGAGGAACGGGAACCGGTGAGCTGTTCGGCCGCAAGGGCCGTCCGCCCCCGATCAAACCGGCGCGCCCCGAGCGCGCCTTTTTATGTGTCCGGGAAGAAGGCCCCCACGCTTCACTCACACGACCCCTCCGTAGATTATCCAAGTTCTTCGCACGGACGGCGGACGGGGCGCCCGATGACAAGCCCCCTCGCCTCCGGAGAATACCATCTACACGGAGGAGTACATGTACGTACCAAAAAAGATTCACTGCATTATCGCGCTCTCCCTGCTCTGCGCGTCGACGGCGTGGGCGCAGGAAACGCCCGCCGTTAAACCGGCGCCGGAGGAGAAGGCCTCCATCGGCGAGGTGGTGGTTACCGCCACGAAGTCGAACATCAACAAACGCGAGACGGGCGCCTCGGTGACGATCATCACCGAGAAGGAGATCGAACAGCGCGGCAAGGCGAACGTCATCGACCTCTTGAAAGACGTCCCGGGCCTCACGATCGTCCGCGAGGCCGATTTCGGCGGGAAGGCGAACGTCTTCATCCGCGGCGCGAAGTCCGGAAACACGCTCATCCTCATCGACGGCGTGGAGTCGAACGACCCCTCGGCCATCGACCGCTCCTTCGACTTCGCGAACCTGACCGCGGACAACGTGGAGCGCATCGAGGTGCTGCGCGGGCCGCAGAGTTTATTGTACGGCTCGGACGCGACGGGCGGGGTGATCGATATCATCACCAAGCGCGGAAAGGGGAAACCGATCTTCACCGTGAAGGCCGAGGCGGGGTCATACTCCACCTTCCGCGAATCGGTTTCGGTGAACGGCGGGAGCGACGACGCGTATTACTCCTTCGCGGCATCGCGCACCGACTCGAAAGGCTTCTCTCAGTCCGATAAGGCTCCCGGCGCGGCAACCGATCCGGAGAAGGACGGCTACTACAACACCACGCTCTCGAGCCGGCTGGGCATGCGGGTGCTCGACAACGCATGGCTGGACTTCGCGCTCCGCTACACCGACGCGAAGGCCGACCTGGACGACGGCGGCTACACCGATGATCCCAATTACCGCGCGTACACCAAGAACCTGTCAGCCAGGGCATCGTTCGATCAGCCGATTACTGAATGGTGGAGTCACAACCTGAGCGTGATGTACCTCGACACCCTGCGGCGTTACAAGGACCGCGCCAGCGGCGGCGTGGCCGAGGACATCAACAGCTGGTACCAAGGTAACCAGAAGAAGGTCGAGTGGCGGAATACGTTTGCCATGGGATCAATCAATAAAATCATCGCAGGGGCGGAATATCGGATCGACGAAGTATCGCTGTACGACAACTCGGACTACGGCTTTGGGTACAGTACCAGCGAGATGAACGCCAAACGCCTCGACAGCCGGGGTGCCTATATCGTTGACCACCTGCGCCTCTTCGAACGCTGGTTTACGACTGCCGGCGTACGCGTGGACGACCACCAGGAATTCGGCTCGCATCTGAGCTGGCAGGCCAACAGCTCGTTCATTATGCCCTTCACCGATACGCGGCTCAAGGCGCTCTACGGCACCGGCTTCAAGGCGCCGTCGATCTCGCAGCTCTACGATCCGTCATACGGGAACGAGGACCTCGATCCCGAGCAGAGCACAAGCTGGGAGGCGGGCATCGAACAGCCCGTGGCGGGCGAGCTGCTGGTGCTCGAGATCACCTATTTCGATTCGAGGTATAAGGACATGTTCGGATCGAGCGGAATGCAAACCGTCAATGTCGGTCGCGTAACGGTAAAAGGGGTCGAGTCCTCCCTTACAGTGAAGCCGCTTAAAACCCTCTCGCTCGTCGCGAGCTTCACGTTCCTGGATACCGAGAACAAAGAAACCGGCGAGGAGCTTCTGCGCCGCCCCAAATACCAGGCCAGCGCCAACCTGAACTGGGCCTTCCTGCCCGGAGGCAACCTGAACCTCTCGTACACCTACGGCGGCAAGCGCGACGACGCGTGGTGGGACGCTATGTGGACCCAGCACGACGTGACGCTCGACGACTACCACCGGCTGGACCTGTACGCCTCGTACTGGATCATGAAGAACATCCAGGTGTTCGGCCGCGTCGAAAACCTGACCGACGCGGACTACCAGAACGTGGCGGGCTACCAGACCGCCGGGCGCTCGTTCTACGCGGGCGCGAAGGCGACGATGTAATTCGTCGTGGGTGCGGCGAAAGCGCGGATGGATATCCGCGCCTTCCCCGCGCCATCCGCGCCTTCCCCGCGCCATATCCGCGCCTTCACCGCATCTCCACGATCCCACCGATATCCATGATGTGATACCTCTCGACGTCCAGGCCCCGCTCGCGGATTTTTCTGCGAAGATCGAGCGCGGGATACCCGGGCGGCTCGTCTCCGAGGTGGAAGGTTCCCCACTGCGTCGGGATGAAATGCCGCGCGCCCAGGTCGGCGAAGGCGTCGAGCGCCTCGTCGGCGTTCATGTGCGCGTAGTGCATGAACCAGCGCGGATGATAGGCGGTGACGGGCATGAGCACGTAATCGATATGCGGCCATCGGCGTCCGATCTCGCGGTAGCCGATGAAATAGCCGCTGTCGCCCGCGAAGTACATTTTTCGCCCGGGGGTGATGATGAGGAAGCTCGCCCACAGCGTGGTGTTTCGCCCCTGGCCGATGCGGAGCGACCAGTGCTGCATCGGCAGGCACACCATCTTCCGGCCGCCGCCGAGGTCGTGTTCCTCCCACCAGTCCATCTCGACGACGTCTTTCTTGCCGAGCGAACGGATATACCCGCCGAGCCCTTTCGGTACGAAGAAGCGCGCGTCGTCGCGCAGATCCCGTATGCTGGCGGAATCCAGGTGGTCGTAATGGTTGTGCGAGATGACGACGTTGAGCTTTCCGCCCAGTTCGTTCACCTCGCTCGCGCTCATGCCCGGCGGCGTCTTCCGCGCCGGAAGGAGCGCCCGTTTCGAGAAGACCGGGTCGGTCAGCCAGTACTCGCCCCCGGTCCGCACGAGAAAGCTCGCGTGGCCTATCCATAGTATGAAATCGCCTCCATTGAGGGCGGCGATCCTCCGCAGTGCGCCGTTCAGGACCGCCGGAAGGTGGGTCTTCTCTTCCTCGGTGTACTCCGCTTTTCGGCTAAGGCGCCACTCGATCATTTTCGAAAAACCCGCATGCTCCATGGGCATCCAGGGATTGAGGTAGCGGCCGTTCTCGATGTTCGGCGCGTGGAGCAAAGCGGAATCGACCCCGAGTACTTTCAATCTCCACGTTTTCTCGTCGAACTTTTCCTGCCCCGACGGAGCGGAGGCGGCAAGCAGTCCGCAGATCGCGATGAGGAGTATCGGAACCGTACGGCAGCGTCGTCTATTCATGCCGGGTGTATCCCCTATTTTTTTAAAAAATTAACAAAATCCTTGATGTCGTATGTTACTCATCCGCCACATTGGACTCCAACATGGTGAGCGGGCGGTAATGTAAAGTCAGACCGGAAGGATAACTTCCTATATATTTATGACCACGGCATATGGCAACAGTATATCATTACCATACGACCGTCAAATATCGTAATTTATTTGACAAAGGTGTACGGAAAAAGATACAAAGGCGAATTGTGTCATGAACTGGGTCATCTATTCGAAATTCGCCGTGCTGATCGGATTCAGCATGTTCCTGGGCTTTCTTTCGGCGATTCCCGTCGGCGCCGTGCAGGTCGACGTCGCCAAGAAGGCGATTAACGGACATCTTCTGCCGGCCCTGGCCGTGGCGGCGGGATCGGTGACGTCGGATTTTATTTACGGAACGCTCACTCTCTTTGGAATCGGGCACTTTCTGGTGCTCAAGCAATCGCAGATCATCATCTATTCGCTCGGCATACTGGTGCTCTCGTTTCTATTATACCGCTCCTACCGGGAATACCGCCACGAGTGCCACCCGGAGGACTCACCGCTGGTGTACAAAAAGCGCTTCTCCTTTCTGACGGGCTTCAGCATCGCGATAACCAACCCCGGTATTATAATTTGGTGGATAATAGGGTTCAAGCTCTTCATCGACATGTCGGTGTTCACCGAGATAACGCCCTCGATCAAGATGCTCTTTATTGTCGGGGGATGCGCCGGCCTGGGAGGATATCTCATCTTCATCGCGCACGTTCTTCACCGAATGGGAAAGGCCTTCCCCGAAAAGTGGATCGACCGCATGCAGGTGGGGCTGATGGTACTGCTGGTGGCGCTGATCGTCTATTTCGGCTGGCAGCTCTTCTCGATCGCGTTCAACTACACGCAGCCGGTGCTGTCGAAATTTTAGACCCGCCGCGCGGCCGGTTTCCCATGCCCCCGGCCGCTGCGTATCGGAAACACCGCCTACGCGCCGCTGAAAAGCCCCGGGGCGCATTCAACGGCCGCCCGCTCTCCCGCCATCACCGAATCGACCTTGCCGAAGAACAGCGGAAACTCAGCGCCCAGATAGAACCGCGACGCGAGCGCGCGGCCCAGGTAGAACGATTTTTCCGCGTCTTCCTCCACGCCGGCCGCGCCGCCCGCCGCGTCCGCGCCGAGCGCTTCGGCCGCCTTGGCGAGGCCCCACAGGTGCATCCACGCGAGGCTCGCCATGAAAAAGGCCTGCTGGAGCACGGTCGCGTCGGCGTACACCTGGAGCGTATCGCGCGACTCGTAGCGCGCCTTCATGGCGGCGACGGACCCGTCGAGCGCCGTAACGGCCCGCTCCACGATCGACACGTACTTATCATCGACACGGGAGCGGCATTCCTCGACCGTGCGCATAACGCGCCCCCTCCACAGCGCGTACATTTTTTGCCCCGGGTCCAGAAGCATCTTGCGCATGACCAGGTCGAGGGACTGGATTGCGTTGGTCCCCTCCCAGATCGGCGTTATGCGCACGTCTCGATAGAGCTGTTCCACGGGGTAGTCCGCGCAGAAGCCGTAGCCTCCGTGCACCTGTACCGCCTCGGAGGTGACGAGCCCGCCGGTGAGCACCGCGCCCCCGACCGATAGCGCGGCGCGCGCCGAGGCGAGCGTGTCGAGGCCGATCGACGGTTCGGCGAGCGTGCCGGTGACCTTCACCAGTTCGGCCAGGTTCACCGCGCCGATGCCGATGCCTTCCTTGACGGTCGGGCGGATGGCGAGGTCGAGCGCCTCGTTGCGGCGGTTGATCGTGCCGGCGGCGACGAGGTTCACCTTCGACGTCTCGTACGCGATGGTCCGGTTCGAGGTGGCGATGCCGTCGCGGACGGGCAGGCGCACCACCGCGCAGCGCACGTCGGTGGCGGAATCGCGCCGGCGCGAGGGAATCGCGGCGTCGAGCACGCGCGAGAACGCGTCGCCGCCGCCTTCGAGCGCAAGCCCGGTCACCTGCGC
>CAZEAH010000030.1:0-13041 GCA_964510075.1 uncultured Leptospirales bacterium
GCTTCGGAACGCCATTATGAACGATGAGGGCGGACGATGAATCCAGCGATACTCGAAGCGGCCACAGTCCACGAAAACTCTTTCGTCCGCCGGTGGAAACGAGAAGGCGGTACGGTGGTAGGGTATACCTGCTCATACGTGCCCGAGGAGATTCTTCACGCGGCGGGCATTCTGCCTTTCCGCCTGCGGGGCGCAGGAGCCCGGGAGACCACCGTGGGCGACACCTATTTCGGCCCCTATATTTGCAGCCTGCCCAAGTGCGTGCTGCAGCTTATAGGTGAAGGCGCATTCGGCTTTCTGGACGGAACGGTCATAGTGCCGGGTTGCGATTCCATGCGGCGTCTCGACGAGTGCTGGCGCAAGGCGGGAGAAGATATATCGGGAATCGTCCCCCCATTCTTCTTCCACCTCGCGGTGCCCCACAAGTACGACGGCTACACGGTTTCGTGGTTCGCCGGGGAAATAACACGGCTGAGGGAGGCCCTCGAGAGCCATTTCGGCCTGAAAATACCCGATGAAAAGATCTCCGATTCCATTGCGCTGTATAACGAGGGAAGGCGCCTGCTGGAGAGGCTGGACGAAATGCGGATCGCACCGGAAACACGCCTTACCGGAAGCGAGGCCCTTACCGCGGTCCTGGCGGCGACTGCCATCCCCCGTCCCGACTATAACCGCCTGCTTGCCTCTTTTATCGAAGAGAAAAAAATGGCCAACGCGGGGCATGACGGGCGTATCAGGCTTATGGTTGTGGGCAGCGCCTGCGACGATGTGGAACTGCTTGTTCTGATTGAAGGGGAGCGCGCCGTTGTTGCGGCGGACAACCTCTGTTTCGGGAGCAGGTTCCACCGGGACCTGGTGGATGAAGACGGCGACCCCATAGCGGCCCTGGCCCGGCGTTACCTGGCCCGCAACGAGTGCCCGAGGATGTACGGCGGTTACAGCGACAGGCTGGACGCCCTGGTCGACACCGTCCGCCGCGCGAATATCGAAGGAGTTATTTTACAGAATATACGGTTCTGCGACCTCCACGGTGCGGAGAATGGACTCTTCGAGCGGGAACTGGAGGCCATAGGCGTGCCCTGCCTGCGGCTCGAGCGGGAATACGGTCCCCTGGTGGAAACCGGTCGGCTTAAAATGAGAATCGACGCCCTGCTGGAACGCATAAACAAAAAGAGGAAAAAACCATGAGGCCCGCCGCAAGGGAATACAATTTCGACTGGATGCTGTGGTCCACCTATGACGCGGCAAGCAGGCTTACGGCGGGTACTGAAAAGGAATACCGCCGCGCCCTGCGCTATGTCCCCTATTTCAGCGGCATTTTAGACGCCATGAATTCCATCGGAGAGCCCGGAGGGCTTTTCATCAAGACCTGCGCCCTGTATCTACGAAACCTGGTGAACGCGAAGAAAGAAGGGCGTAAGACCGCAATGACCACGTTCTGCTTCTCTCCGGTTATCTTCTACGCAATGGACATTACACCCGTCTGTCTCGAGGTGCTTACGGTATTTCTTACCCTCACATACCGGCGGGGCAGTAGCGAGTTTCTCGACTACTGCAACGAGATCGGTTTCACCGAAACCTCGTGTTCGGCCCAGCGCGGGAGTCTTGGCGCCTTTCTCGCCGGCATCGCCGCCGAGATCGATATGGTGGTTACCGACACACCCGGAGTGTGCGACACCAACGCCAACGCTTTCGCATTCGCGGCGGCCTTCATGAACAAACCGTTCTTTCAACTGGACATGCCACCGGTGCTTGCCGGCGAGCGTTACGACCGGTACCACCGCGACGACTATCGTGCCCTTATAGGTTTTCTGGAAAAGGTGACCGGAACCTCCCTTGATCCCCGCCGACTGGCCGAAATTCTGATTGAATTCTCGAAGCAGGACGAGTTGATCGCCGAGCTGGAGGAACTGGGTCGTTTGAAGCCCAGCCCTCTTCCACCGGCTTACAATCTTTTAACCTATGCGGCTAAATTTCTTTTCGCGGGGATGAAGCCCTGCACCGACCTCTTGGAGTCAATGCTTCGGGCGGCACGGCGAAACGCCGAAGAAGGGCGTTCCGGCCTTTCCGGCGGAGTGGAGCGCCTTCGGGGGTTTTTCTGCTATATCGACCATTTCACCTGCGACATGCGGCTGTGGAAGATGCTGGAGGAACTGGGCATCAGCACGCAGGCCAACATCCTGAGCGTCTTATGGTCGCCGAACGCGCCCCATGTCAAATTGTACGGCAAAGAGCACGCAGCCTACACTATCAGCACGGATGATCTTGACTCCATGATCGACAGCCTGGCCCTGGCCAACGCCCGCATGCCCATGATCAAGTCCATCCGCGGCCCCTATGACTCGCCGGACATGTGGCTCGACGACACCCTGGCCCTGGCCACAATGTACCGGTCCGATTTCATTGTGTACAGCGGTACGCCGGGCTGCCGCAACACCTGGGGAATGGTGAAGCCCTACGCGCGGGAAACCGAAAAGGCGGGCTTTCCCACCCACATCATGTATTCCGACGCTTTCGACGACCGGGTGCAATCGTGGGAGAGCGCCCGAGACCGCCTGGAGGAATTCTTAAAGGTGCGGGGGCTGCTGTAATGCTGACGGGGGGATGCGATATCGGATCACTGACCTCGAAAGCGGTACTGCTGCGTGACGGCAGGCTTGCAGGGCAGGGCATTGTGAAGTCGCTGGCGAGCCCGAAGGAATCGGCAGAGGCGGTAAAGGCGCTGGCGCTCGCCTCGGCAGGAGCGGCCGCGGAAGAGGTAGATTTCTGGATAGGGACCGGATACGGCAGGGAAAAGATTCCCTTCGCGCACGAAACCGTCTCGGAGATTGCCTGCCACGCACGGGGCGTGCGCTGGTTAGTGCCGACGGTTCGAACGGTCATCGACATAGGTGGCCAGGACTGCAAGGCTATTCGCGTCGACGAAGACGGCTCACCGGCGAAGTTTGTTACCAATGACAAGTGTGCCTCGGGCACCGGGCGTTTCCTCGAGGTGATGGCCAGAGTGCTGGGGCTCTCCCTGGAGGAACTGGGAGAGGTATCATTCCGCTCAAGGAACCCCGTGGTACTGGCCAATGCTTGCACCGTCTGGGCCCAGGCCGACGTGATACAGCACCTTCACGACGGCATACCGGTGGAGGACATCGCCGCGGGGGTCAATAATGCCATGGCGGGCAGAATGACGGTCCTGTTGAACGCCGTGGGTATAGAAAAAGACGTATGCATGACCGGCGGGGTCGCCAAAAATGCCGGTGTGACGTCCGCGATAGAGAGCATTGCCGGCGTGAGACTAAAAAAAATAAGAAAGATCGATCCCCAGATGGCAGGAGCGGCGGGCGCCGCCGTCATCGCATGGGAACGGGCACGGAGAGCATGATAACGGCGGGCTGCGATATAGGATCCCTGACGGCCAAGGCGGTCATAATGGAAAGCGGGGCCGTGCGGGGGCAGGCCGTAGTACTGACCGGCGCTGATCCGGCTAATTCCGCCGTTGTCGCGATGGAAGCCGCGCTGAAACAGGCGGACCTGCCCATGGAGCGGGTGGAGCGCTGTGTGGGCACCGGGTACGGACGGCGGCGCGTTCCTTTCGCCCACGCCGACGAATCGGAGATTACCTGCCATGCCAGAGGCGCCCTGTGGCAGCGCCCGTCCGCCCGCACCGTCATCGATATCGGCGGCCAGGACGCCAAGGCAATACGCATGGACGGCGAGGGCAGGGTGGTGCGCTACTCCTATAATGACCGCTGCGCCTCGGGGACTGGCCGCTTTCTGGAAATCATAGCCGATGCGCTCAATGTAAAGCTGGAAGACATGGGGAACCTTGCAAAAAGGTCTTCCGGTACTCTCAGCCTTTCCAACCAGTGCGTCATTTTCGCCGAAACCGAGATCATCTCGCTGATAAACGAGGGCCGGGATGTGGCCGATATCGTGAAAGCACTGCACCGCTCGGTGTCCAGACGGGTAGCGGCACTGGCTAGAAGTATAGGGATCGAGGGTGATGTGGTGATGACCGGCGGAGTGGCGAAAAACAGCGGTATGTTCGAGGCCCTCGGGGAGGCCCTTGGGCTTCCCATGCTTTCAGTGGAAAGGCCCCAGCTCTGCGGTGCCATAGGGGCGGCCCTGATTGCGGAAGAAACCTTTGGAAACGGGGCCGCGTCGGAGCGCGAAGGGACCGCAGTAGATGAACCTGTTCGATGAAATAATCCGCGACCTTCGTTCGTTGGAAGGTGAAATCCGGCAATCCCGGGGCCCTCTCCGCTATTCGGCGGATTCGGTTGGGCCATGGCCGGCTGGCGGCGGGCGCACTATCGTCATGAAGGCCGAAACCGCACGCGAGCTGGGCCCGCCGTATCTCGCGTCCGTTTCGCTGCTGCTGTGGACCGAGGACCAGTCGCTGGTGAACGACGGGACCATATATGTCCTCGGGCCCGACCTCGGGGAGATGACCGAAGTGGCGGTACCCTTCGGCAGGGCGGTAGTGCTGGGCGTTTGTGGAATGACCCACGAAAACTGTCACGAACGTCACCGGGAAATGGAGAGGGCGCGGTTTCGCGTCGATTGTGACGGGTACATGATGCGTGCGGTGTCACAGCGCGGGCGCGAATGGAGCCGTATCAGCGCCGGTGCGGTGCAAAAAGGCTTTTCCCTGGGACACCTGGGCGCGGCACTTTATCGCGCATGCAGAGAACGTGAGTATGTCAGGGCGGCGGAGGTGATGTTTATTACCTCCGGGGAGGAGGACGTCAGACGGCTTGGAGCACTTGGCGAACGGGCGGCCATGGTGATGGGGGCAATGAACAAGATGTACATGGACGACGTCCTCGACTGCGCACGTTGCGCGTATATCGATGTGTGCGGCGCGGTGGAGGGCCTCAGGGAAATGAGGAATACCATCGCCGGGGATAAGACGCATGGGTAAGGATGATAAAAAGCGTGCTGTCATTACGGCCGTCTGCGGCAAGGGGAGTGTGGGAAAGACCACCATCAGCGCCGCGGCGGTGCGCCTGCTGTGCGTGGACAGCCAAAAGAAAATACTGGCCGTCGACGCCGACCCATCGTCGGGGCTGGCATCGGCACTGGGCATTGTTCCGCGTACAACCATCGACAATGTGCGCCTCCAATTGATAGAGGATCTTCGCGGCGGAAGCGCCGGCGACCGGTTCGAGGTCCTCTCGAAACTGAACTACGGCGTGTTCGAAGCCCTGGAGGAACGGGAGAACATGGCCTTTCTCGCCATCGGCCGGCCCGAGAGCGCGGGCTGCTACTGCCAGGTCAACGATTTGCTGAAAGACATCATCGCATCGGTGGCGGCAAATTTCGATTACGTGGTGATCGACGGCGAGGCCGGCATCGAACAGGTCAACCGCCGGGTGATGGAGCGGGTGACCCACCTGCTGGTGGTGAGCGATCCCTCCATCCGCGGTCTTGACGTCGCCCGGGCCATTTGGGAAACGGCCTGCACGATGGGGGTGGCCGCGCAGGCGGGGCTGGTGATCAATCGGGCAAAGGAAGGGCTCGATCCACGAAGGCCCCCCCTGACGGAGAAGCTTCCCCTGCTGGGGGTTGTCCCCGAGAGCGCTGCCGTTCGGGAGGGGGACATCCGCGGCGACACATTTTTTTCCCTGGACGATCGGGACTTTCTCGCGGCAGTGGAGGGCTGTCTGGTGAAGGCGGGTGTTGTCAGAAAGAGTTATTCTTTGTGAGTGGAGTGCCATTCTAAAAATAAGTATACGCCCTCGCATTGCATGCTTAGATAATCCGCATTCGGTTACTGCATATCACCAACGGCCCTCGCGCGACTCGAGAGCCGTACGATTGAACAAGCATGACCCAGGTTCTACCGTTTTGTCCCTAAAAGCTTCTTGCGTTCGACATCAATCGATACTATGCTGTTGTGGCGGAACACAAACCCTGTGCAGGGGAGCGAACCATGCACCAGAGGACCCTCCTCCTCGTCGAAGACGAAGCGGTCATCGCCATGGCTGAAGCGGCGATGCTCCGGGACAACGGCTATGCCGTGGTAATCGCTGGTAACGGCGAGAAGGCGGTAGACCTGGCCGAGGAGGATAAATCAATCGATCTTGTGCTCATGGACATCGACCTCGGGCAAGGCATGGACGGCACCAGGGCGGCGCGGAACATCCTGGCGCGCCGGGACATCCCCATCGTCTTCCTCTCAAGCCACACCGAGCGCGAGGTGGTCGAGAAAACCGAGGGCATCACCTCCTACGGCTATGTCGTAAAGAACTCCGGCGACACGGTGCTTCTCGCCTCGCTGAAAATGGCCTTCCGGCTGCACGACGCCAACCGCTCATTGCATGAAAACAGGAGCCGCCTTTCCGAGGCCAATCAGATCATTTCGGGCATTCTGGCGAACACCCACATGATGGCGGCGTACCTGGACACCTCGTTCAACTTTATCTGGGTAAACGACGCCTATGCCGCCACATGCGGATACGATCCCGCGTTCTTCCCCGGTAAAAACCACTTCGATCTTTATCCGCACACGGAGAACCAGGCAATCTTCCGGCGCGTGGTCGAGACGGGTGAGCCTTTTTATGTGGAGGCCAAGCCCTTCGAGTTCCCCGACCAGCCGAAGCGCGGTGTGACCTACTGGGACTGGAGCCTCTTCCCCGTAACCGATACGGCCGGAGCTGTCGGCGGGCTCGTCTTTGCGCTCGCGGACGTCACACACCGCGTAAGGTCCGAAAAGAAAATGAGGCTTCTGGCCGACATGGTGGACAGCGCGCCGGGCTCCATCACCGTACACGACTACGACGGCCGGTTTCTCTACGCGAACAAAAAGACCTTCGAGATCCACGGTTACGACGAGGACGAGTTCATGTCGCTCAACCTTCATCATCTCGATGTGCCCGAAAGCGAAAAGCTTATGGCCGAGCGCTTCGCAAAAATCGAAAGGGACGGCGGTGCCGCGTTCGAAGGTGCCCATTACAGGAAGGACGGAACACGCTTTCCTCTGGAGGTGAGCGCCAGGAAAATAACCTGGGACGGCGCCCCGGCGGTAATGAGCATCGCCGCCGATATCACGGCCCGCAAGGAACGCGAGCGCGAGCGCGAGGCCTCAATCGAAATACTGCGGCTCATCAACGAGAAAAACGACCTGCGCGACCTCATGCGTTCCATCGCGCTGTTCGTGCGCGACTGGTCCGGGTGCCAGGCCGTCGGAATACGACTCGCCGACGGCGACGATTATCCCTATTACGAAACGAACGGCTTCCCGGAACGCTTTGTGGAGCTGGAAAACAGTTTGTGCGCAAGGGACCTCGAAGGACGGATCGTCCGTGATGTGATGGGACACCCGGCGCTGGAATGCATGTGCGGGAACATACTCCGCGGGCGTTTCGACTCCTCAAAGCCGTTCTTTACGGAGCGCGGAAGCTTCTGGACAAATTCCACCACGGAGCTTCTGGCCGGCACCACGGAGGAGGACCGGCAGTCGTCCACCCGCAACCGCTGTAACGGCATGGGATACGAATCGGTCGCCCTCGTGCCGCTCCGCGCGGGGAGCGAGACCCACGGTCTCCTTCAGCTCAACGACACGCGACGGGACCGGTTCACCCCATCGACCATCGAAACGATCGAACGGGTCTGCTCCAGCATCGGCATCGCTCTCTCCCACAGAAAGCTTGTAGAGCGGCTTGCCGAAAGCGAGAAAAAATTCCATACAATGATAGATTTTACCTACGACTGGGAAATCTGGACGGCACCCGACGGCAGGCTGATATATGTTTCGCCCTCATGCGAGCGCATAACCGGCTATACCCAGGATGAATTTATGGACAATTCGGGCCTGCTGACGGATATTGTATATCACGAAGACAAACCCGCAATGATTGAGCACCTGAAGGAGATGTCACGGGATTGTTCCGCGAAAGACCATAACAGCATCGATTTCCGTATAGTTCACAAAAGCGGGCGCATCGTATGGATAGCGCACCGGTGTTCCACGGTATACGGTTCCGACGGAGAATGGCTCGGGGTGCGTGTCAGCAACCGCGATATCACCGAGCGGAAAAACGCGGAAGCGGCCCTCAGGGAGAGCGAAGAGACAGCCCGGGCCATGCTTAACGCCACCAGAGAATCCGCGTTTCTTATGGATCCCGACGGTCTGATCCTCGCGCACAACTCGATACTGGCGGAACGCCTCGGGACAGGCGAAAAGAACCTCATCGGGAAAAATATCTACAGCCTGATTCCGGAGGAAACAGCCGTTCTCCGGAGGCTGAAGGTAAGGGAAACCATCGTCTCAAGGCGTCCCGTCAACTTCGAGGATGAGAGGGCCGACGCGATCATAGAACACACTATCTGTCCCATTCTTGACGACATCGGCAAGGTTACCAGGCTTGCTGTATTTGCCACGGACATCACCGAACGAAAGCGCACGGAGGAACTTCTGCGCAGAGGCGCCGAGAAAAAAGAGGCCCTGCTGCGCGAGCTTCAGCATCGCATAAAAAACACACTTGCCATGATCACCTCGCTGGTCCACATAGAGATAAAGGGCTCTCGCGATGCCTCCTCCCGCGATGTTCTTGATAACATCCGCTCCCGTATAGGAACCCTGTCCAGCCTGTACGCCATGCTGTATTCAACCGGCGCGGTGCGCAGGGTTCGGCTGGACCGCTACCTGCGGATGATAAGCGATTCCGTGGTGGCGGTTTATTCCGAGAAAGGAACCGATATACGACTCGGCATGACAGCCGACGAATTAGATATCGACACGAAGCGGGCGTCATCAATCGGCCTCATTGTAAACGAGCTTCTCATGAACTCCTTCAAATACGCGTTCGCCGGGCGCCGCCAGGGCAGTGTTTACGTTCGCCTTACGCGAACACAAGAAGGCATGGAACTCGTCGTTTCCGACGACGGTGTCGGACTGCCGGCCGGGTTCGACCCCGCAGGGTCTAAGGGGTTCGGCCTGAGGCTTGTGAGTATGCTCCTCGAACAGCTCGGTGGCACTCTTTCACACAGAACCGTTCCCGGTACGACCTTTACGATGGGGATTCCTCTGCGAGAATTATGATCTGCCTGAAAGTCGGTCCGCCCGCGCCTGGCCCCGCAGAAACCTATCGGCGCTTGATTCCGGATGTGTATGAATGAACAATACTGCGAAACGAATACTGCTGGTTGAGGACGAGGCGCTCATAGCGCTCGACAAGGAGAGGGTCCTTTCCAGGCACGGATACGCCGTTGTGACAGAATTGACGGGCGAAGACGCGGTCGCGCGGGCGCTTGGAGATCCCGCCATCGACCTTATCCTGATGGACATCGATCTGGGACGGGGGATGGACGGCACGGAGGCCGCCAGGCTCATCCTTAATGAGCGCGATGTGCCGGTGGTGTTCCTTTCGAGTCACACCGAGCCGCACGTCGTGGAGCGTACCGAGGGAATCACCTCCTACGGGTATGTAGTAAAACATTCCGGCGAGACGGTGCTTCTCGCGTCGATAAAGATGGCGTTCAAGCTCTTCGACGCGCGACGCAGGGAAAAGGAAAAGGAGAGAGACCTGCGCAAAATGATGGAATATAACCAGACCCTCATAGAGGCCTCCCCCGCATTCATAGTGACAATTAGCCCCAAGGGCAAAACACTAATGATGAACGAGTCAATGCTGGGAACCCTCGGTTATACAAGGAAAGAGGTCGTCGGGACCGATTATCTCGAAACCTTCGTACCTCCGGAGGAGAGGGAGGGCGTCGCGGTGGTGTTCAAAACGCTCGCCGGGGCGGAGGGGCCGACTACCAGTGAAAACCGCGTTTTGACCAAAGACGGCGGCATGATTCTCGTCGAATGGCACAGCAGGTATATACACGGCCGCGACGGGAAAGCAGATTTTTTCTTCGGTATCGGCATAGATATCACCGGTCGCAGGGCGACAGAGGATGTGCGCAGGCAGAACGAGAAACGCTACCGCATGATCGCCGAAAACGCGAACGACGTGATATACCTGATGCGACTGCCGGAAGGAGTGTACGAGTACGTAAGCCCTTCGGCGGAGCGGGTCATCGGATACAGCCCGGCCGATCTGTATGATAATCCCGGTTTCATCAGACACATAATCCATCCCGACTGGATGCCGTATCTCGAGACGAACTGGAACTCCATTCTCCGCGGTGAGGAACCGCCCTCGTTCGAATACATGATCATCGACAGGGAGGGACGAACCCGCTGGCTTTCGCAGACGAATTCCTATATGCGCGGTGCAAACGGTTCGATCGTGCGGATGCAGGGAATCATCCGCGATATCAGCGAGCGGAAGCGCATGGAGCAGGAGCTTGAAAAAAGCGAAAAGCTCTTCAGGCTGCTCGCGGAAAACTCCACGGACGTCATCTGGATTATGAGCTTCGAAGGAAGATTTCTCTATGTGAGTCCATCGGTAACCGCCCTCACCGGCTACACGCCGGAGGAGGTGATGGAAATACCTTTTGATAAATACGTTCTTCAGGAATACGTCGAGCCGGTCATGACGGAGATAGCGCGCGAGCTGTCGCTCCCGCCGGAGAAAAGGAAAAAATCGGTAACAATGGAGCTTCGCCAGTACAAAAAGGACGGTTCAATCATCGACATCGAGGTAACGACCTCCTATCTGTACGACGAGAAAGGCGAAGCGGTCGGCATACAGGGAAGCACCCGCGATATAACCGCAAGGAAGGAAGCCGAGCGCAAGCTCCTGGAGCGGACGGCGTTTCTTCAGGAGCTCATCGACGCCATGCCTCACCCGGTGTTTTACAAGGACACCGAAGGACGATATCTCGGATGCAACAAGGCGTTCGAGGCGTATGCCGGTAAAAAACAGGAGAGCATTATAGGGATGACCTCAGAGGATATAATACCGGCGGACATCATTGATGAACACCTGGCGACCGACAGGGATTTGCTCGAAAATCCGTGTGTAAGGGTCTTCGAAACGCGGGTTCCCTACGGAGACGGAAGTATGCGCGATGTGCTGATGCACAAGGGAACATTTACCGGGCCGGATGGAAAGACCGCGGGGATAATAGGTTCTGTTCTCGACATCAGTGACAGGAAACGCACCGAGGAGGCTCTGATGGCGCTCCTTGACGAGACCGACAGGCTTAAAGAGAGCGCCGAGAAACTCCACGAAGAGAAGGAGGTCCTTCTCAGGGAGGTCCATCACCGGATTAAGAACAATATGAGCACAGTCATAAGCATGCTCAACCTGCAGAGGCGAATGATGAAGGACTCTGCAGCGGCCGGCGCGCTCGACGAGGCGCGCAACAGGATCCAGAGCATGATGGTGCTCTACGATAAACTGTACCGCTCCGCCGATTACCGCAGCGTCTCCATGGCCGAATACCTGCCGTTTATGGTGGGCGAAATGGTAAAAATATTCCCTCAGTCGAGGACCGTGAAGCTCTTCACCGAGGTCGATGATTTCAGTCTCGGCGTTAGCAAGCTGGTACCGCTCGGCATTCTATTGAACGAACTTATAAGCAACGCAATGAAGTACGCCTTTGCCGAAAAGCAGGGAGGCAGGATAGGCGTCCACGCCACGCTGAGGGACGGCATGGCCGAGGTGATCGTGGAGGACAACGGACAGGGGATTCCCGTAACGGTCAACATTGACGAGTCTTCAGGTTTCGGGCTTCGCCTTGTGGCGCTTCTGGTTAAACAGCTCAAGGGAGAGATACGTATCGAGCGCGGAGAGGGAACGCGCTTCGTGCTGAAGTTCGCGGTGTAAAGAGAACACCGCACACTGACCTTCCGGTACGCAGTGATACAACGAAACGAGGGCGCTGCCTGCGCCCTCGTTGTTATGTGCTCCCCCGGTAGGACTCGAACCTACGACCCAGTGGTTAACAGCCACTTGCTCTACCGACTGAGCTACAGGGGAATGTGATGCCGGTATGGCGGGAGAACGATACGGGTTCCGGGCCGCACATGCCACGGAACGGTCGCCGGGGACCGTTCCGAACGGTGGAATACCTAATAGCGACAGGCCCGTGGACTGTCAATCATTTTTATTATTAATAGGGTCAAGAAAATTATCTTGATTAATAAACGACGTATAATTATGAATAATTCCGGTCCATCGGCCGTACCGATATATAAACAAGGGCCTTACTTCCGATCATGCATTCTTACTGCCTATCACAGGCCGGGCGAAAGGATGCGCGGTTCGATCGGAAAATGTGCGGCAGAACCTTCTAACGTGACAGGGAGCGGAAATGCCCGAATACGGCGAATTCGACGGCGTCAATTCCGATAACACCGCCGCCGCGGGAGCCGTAAAGGCGGGAACGGAGAAACCCGTCGGCGACCAGAACATCCTGCGTGAAAAAACATTCAACGAGGAGCTCAGGCACCTCGTCGAAAAAGTGACGGCCCACCAGGCACCCGCCCAGAAGACGTCCGATGCGGAAGATGTTTCAGATGAAGAGCTCATCAGGCGCCTGCATATACTTTTTTATCGCGCCATCCATCTTGAACATGCAATCATACCCGCCCCCTCGCTGACGGAAGTACGGCAGCTCCGGGAGCGCGACGAGGATTCATTGATAGGTGCAATCAATCAGGGCCTGGCGGAGCTTTCGTACAGGGCGTTCGCTCTACTGCCGTTTAATCTTGAAAAGCGCTGTTTCGCACCGAAGATCAACAGCATTACGAGCCTCGACGTGCTCAACCTTTTCGTGGACATATATGACGGGATGTACACGGAGATCGTCGAGGGGGGGAAGGGGATTGTCATCAGCCCGGAATCTGTCCGTGAGGACGTGTTCCTGAAAAAACGATTCGGAGCGAAAGCCGCAGAGGGAGAGGATCATTTATATATTAACTCCCTCTGGAACCTCTACCGTCCGCTGGTAGACGATCTCCTCGGCCCTGAATCGCCGGACCCGGGCTTTCGCATGACCCCCCTGCTCATCGTACGCCTGAAACCATCCGAAGCGGCAGCGGGAGCGGATACCGTCGATCGCCTAATTGCAGGACGTCTCGCTCTGACCTTCCTGCTGTATTCCGCCGAGGAACGTCGGCGTATCGGAGGGGCCGGCGGAGACATG
>CAZEAH010000031.1:0-12745 GCA_964510075.1 uncultured Leptospirales bacterium
GCACCGGACGTCGGACTGTCCGGGTTTACCGCAGCGTAAAATCGCGTGTCGTGGAGACGCACGGATTGGCGTCTCATCGGCACGCGATTTATCATTTATTGACAGCGGAAAAACGTGGCGAGATTCACCGATTCAATATGTATAAGCGTGCGGGCCGGCAAAGGCGGTGCCGGGGCGGTGTCTTTTTTTCGTGAAAAATATATTCCCAAAGGCGGCCCGGACGGGGGTGATGGCGGCAGGGGCGGAGATGTCTATATCGAGGCAGGGAGTTCCTACTATAACCTCTCACATTTTTTTAAGGACAGGGTCTATAAAGCCGAGAACGGACACCAGGGGATGGGCGGAAACCGGAACGGCAAGAACGGCGGCGATATCGTCCTCCGCGTGCCTCCGGGTACCGAGATCATTGACGAGGAAACGTCGGAGGTGTTGTTCGATCTGACTGAAGAGGGCGTGCCCGTACTCGTTGCCTCCGGCGGAATGGGGGGAAAGGGCAATGCGTTTTTCAAGTCCCCCACAAACCAGACTCCCCGTTACGCACAGCCGGGAATGCCGGGGGAAGAGCGGCGGCTTCGCCTCAATCTGAAGCTCATCGCCGATGTAGGACTTGTAGGGCTGCCGAATGCGGGCAAGTCGACGCTGCTCTCCAGACTGACCAATGCGAAGCCAAAAATCGCCGATTATCCGTTCACCACCCTCATTCCGAACCTCGGAGTAATCCAGCGAAACGACGGTACCAGTATTCGGATTGCGGATATTCCGGGTATCATCGAGGGAGCCCACAGGGGGCTGGGGCTTGGGTTATCGTTTCTTCGCCATATTGAGAGGGTACGCGTCATCCTCTTTCTTGTTGATATTACGGCCGACGATCCCGCATATACGGTTAAGTTGCTCCGCTCGGAGCTTGAGACCTACAATCCCGAAATGCCGAAAAAACCGTCGGCGATACTGCTCAGCAAGTCTGACCTGGCGGAGGATGAGGAAGCGGCCGCAACCGCATCGCTTTTCCCGGGAGAGAAGGTGGTTCCGATATCGTCGCTTACGGGGCTGAATATCGACACAATCGTACAACTGATTGAAGAGCTTATGGAGTAGCGTATGCCGCGAAAGGGTCTTCTCAAGGGAGTCAAAAGGATCGTTGTAAAGATAGGCACCTCCCTCATCACCGAGGATGGAAAGATCTCGCGCCGGTGTATCGAGCGTCTCGTGAGCGACCTGGCGATGCTGATGGAGCAGCGATACCAGGTTGTGGTGGTAACCTCGGGCGCGATAAGCGCCGGTGCGGGAGCGCTTGGAAAGAGACGGGAGAACCTGAGCATCCCGGAGAAACAGGCGATGGCCGCCGTGGGCCAGAGCATCCTTATGGATGAATACCGCAAGTGCTTTCGAAAGTACGGCAGGGAGGTCGGTCAGATTCTTCTGACCGAGGATGACGTAAAGCACCGAAGGCGATTTCTTAACGCCCGCCATACATTCAACGCATTGATCGAGATGGGAGTGGTACCCATCGTCAATGAAAACGATTCGGTGGCCGTAAAAGAGATACGCTTCGGGGATAACGATACACTTTCCGCTCATGTCGCGAATATCGTGGAGGCGGGCCTTCTCATAATCCTGTCCGATGTGGATGGGTTTTACCGCGAGCTTACCGACGAAAAACCGCTCGAGGAGATCCGCTTGATAGACGAAGACGTTCGGAGGCGGGCCGGCGGCGCTGGAAGCTCTCACGGCACGGGCGGCATGACGACGAAACTCCGTGCGGCGGAGATTATAATGAAATCAGGAGAGCTGATGCTCATCGCCAACGGTCGGAAACCCGGAGTGTTACAGTCGCTCATGCGCGGCGAGGTGGTGGGCACGCTCTTCCTCGGCGGGAAAAACCATATGCAGAGCCGCAAGCGCTGGATAGCCTTTAATGTTAAATCGATGGGCTCGATCTCGATAGATCCCGGGGCCGTAAGGGCCCTGGTCGACAGTAAGAAGTCGCTGCTGGCCACGGGAGTGGTGGATGTCAGCGGGAAATTCAACCCGGGGGACGCGGTCGATGTCCTCGATTCCGGAGGAGTGCAGATCGCCAAGGGTATCAGTAATTACAGCGCTGCGGAGCTCGAAAAGATACGCGGAAAAAAAACCCGTGAGATCCGAGAAATTCTCGGGGGAACATATTACGAGGAAGTCATCAACCGCGACGATATGATAATATACGATCGAGCGTAGGGATTGTGATTGAAATTATGGCGCAGGCCTGTTATTCGCGCTGTAACAATCGGGAATGGCGGCGTTCAAATCCGCGGTACGACACATTCCAATCGTGCTCGACATGTTCGACGGCGTCTCACCCGTATTCAACGGTCGGAATTAAACGGCGGGAAGAAGATACGTTGCATGGACGGGATACGTCACGCCGATGCGGCGAACACCAGAAATATTCCAGGAGTGACCTATGATTGATAGAATTCTCAGCGTATTTTTCGGGACCAAGCACGAGCGGGACATCAAAAAGCTCAAGCCGCTGATTTCCCGTATTAACGACCTGGAGCCGAGCATAAAGGCCCTCTCCGACGACCAGATGAGGGCAAAAACCACCGAGTTCAGAGGCAGAATAGAGAGGGGCGAATCCCTCGACGACATCCTGCCCGAAGCGTTTGCGCTGGTTCGCGAGGCGTCGGTACGCACGCTGGGAATGCGCCACTTCGATGTACAGATGATGGGCGGGATAGTGCTTCACCAGGGCAAGATATCGGAGATGAAAACCGGTGAAGGTAAAACGCTCGTTGCGACCCTTCCGGTATACCTGAACGCGCTTGACGGGCGCGGTTCGCACGTGGTGACCGTAAACGATTACCTGGCACGGCGCGACGCCGAATGGATGGGGCCGATATATCGTTTCCTCGGGCTTACGGTCGGCGTGATTCAGCACGACATGGACCACGGCGAGCGCCAGAGGGCCTATGGCTGCGACATCACCTATGGAACGAACAACGAATTCGGCTTCGATTATCTCCGCGACAACATGGTCGAGCACAGGAGCCTCAAGGTCCAGCGAATGCTCAATTACTGCATCGTGGACGAGGTCGACTCCATCCTCATCGACGAGGCGAGGACGCCCCTCATCATCTCGGGCTCCACTGACGAATCGACCAAGAAATACTATCTGGTCAACAGAATCATCCCCAGCCTCATAGAGGGCGAAGATTACGAGGTCAACGAGAAAGACCGTAACGCCCTTCTTACCGAGCAGGGAGTCAAGCACGTGGAACGCCTGCTCAAGATCGATAACCTCTACGACAATCAGAACATCGAGCTGGTCCATCACGTCAACCAGGCGCTGAAGGCTCACACGCTCTTTCAACGCGATGTCGATTATATCGTAAAAGACGGACAGGTCGTTATAGTGGACGAATTTACCGGCCGCCTTATGCCGGGCAGGCGTTATTCCGACGGCCTGCACCAGGCCCTTGAAGCCAAGGAGAACGTTACTATTGCTCGTGAAAGCCAGACGCTTGCGACGGTTACATTCCAGAACTTTTTCAGGATGTACAACAAGCTGGCGGGGATGACCGGAACCGCCGATACCGAGGCGGTCGAGTTCAAGAAGATATACGGGCTGGATGTGGTGGTCGTACCGACGAACGAGCCGATGATACGCAGGGACTATCCTGACCGGGTGTACCGCACCGAGCGGGAGAAGTTTAACGCCATAGTGGCCGAAATCGAGGAACTGCGGTCCCGCTCGCAGCCGGTGCTGGTGGGCACCATCTCCATAGAGAAGTCGGAAAAGCTCTCCAATATGCTCAGGCAGAGGGGCATACCTCACAACGTACTCAACGCGAAATATCACGAGAGAGAGGCCCAGATAGTGGCCGAAGCGGGACGTCCCGCGGCGGTCACCATCGCCACGAACATGGCGGGACGCGGTACGGATATAGTACTCGGCGGAAGGCGCGGGTATATCGACGAGATGGAGGGGCATGTACCAGTACACGACGCGACCGCCTGGAACAATTTCAAGCTCGCGATCCTTGCCGGGCGGATAGACGACGCGCGGGCCAACGCGGCCGGAATGGTGGGGCAGGATAAAAACAGGGCCGAGCATGTACTTCGCTCGGCGAGCGAATGGACGGAGAACCACAACAAAGTCGTTGCCGCGGGCGGCCTGCACATCCTCGGAACCGAACGGCACGAGTCCAGGCGGATAGACAACCAGCTGCGTGGTCGTTCGGGAAGACAGGGCGATCCGGGTTCTTCAAGGTTTTACCTGTCGCTCGAAGACGACCTCATGCGTATTTTCGGTTCGGAGCGCATCTCCTCCATCATGCAGAGGCTCGGCATGGAGGAAGGCCAGGAGATTGAGAGCACCATGGTATCCAAGGCGATAGCGAACGCGCAGAAGCGCGTTGAGGGACGCAATTTTGAAATACGCAAGCACCTTCTTGAATACGACGATGTGATGAATTCCCAGCGCGAGTTCATTTACCGGGAACGCGCCGACCTTCTCGAAGGGGAGGACATTTCCGAAAATATACGCAATTATATACGCAGTACCTGCGAGATCGGGGTGGAAATATATTCCGAGGGGAAGAAGCATCCCGAGGACTGGGACCTGGACGCCTTGAAGTCCTGGATGCGCAGTACCTTCATGGTGGACATTGACTATAACGAAATCGATCCTCACCGGCTCTCGTATCGGGAGTTTGTCGAGGCAATCCAGAACAGAGTCCTGGCGGAGTATAAAAAGAAGGAGGATGAAGTCGGTTCGGAACCGATGCGGGCCGTTGAACGTATGATTTCCCTTCAGGTAATAGATACAAAGTGGCGCGAGCATCTTCTTGCAATGGACGAGCTCCGGGACGGCATCTGGGCGGTGGGGTACAGCGAAAGGAATCCTCTGGTTGAATACAAGCTACGCGCCTTCGAAGCTTTCAATATGATGCTCGAGAGGATGAGACAGGATATTGTGGAATTCCTCATGAAGGTCCAGATACGGGAAAGGGTCGAGGAAGAGATAGAGTTCAAGAAGCTTGGAGTGGAATTGCGGCCGGAGGTCGGACAATTCGGTGAGGGCGGAATCCCTCATTCGCCGCAACCCGTACAGGTCAGGCAGGGCAAGGAATCGGACACAGCTCCGGTCACGGGGGGCGTAAAGCGCAAGAAGACGCGGCGGAGCCGCAGGGGCTGAACATGGCCGGGACATTGATGAAGAGCGTCTCGGGAATCCGGGGCGTTGTGGGAGACAGCCTGACGCCGGAGCTCGTCCTGAAGGTTGCCTCGGCCTTTGCTTTTCAGTGCCGGGGCGGAACGGTCGTCGTGGGGCGAGACGGCAGGACGACCGGCGAAGCCATCTCCGACATGACATGTTCCGCTCTCGCGATGTACGGGTGTGATGTAATTGACACAGGCGTCGTCCCGACCCCGACCGTTCAGATAATGGTTGAACACCTCTCGGCCGCGGGGGGAATAGTAATCTCCGCGTCGCACAATCCGATCGAATGGAACGCGTTCAAGCTCATAGGTAAAACGGGCACCTTTCTCGATCGAAAGGAGATAGGCAGATTTTTTACTCTCATGGACCGGGAACATAGTCCCAAGGCGTGGAAAGCCTTCGGAAAGGTCTCGTGCCGCACAGACGCGGCGGACATCCACATCGAACGCGTGCTTAAAGTCGTCGATGTAGGGGCCGTCTCCAGGCGTCGTTTACGGGTGGCGCTCGATTCCGTAAACGGAGCAGGATCAGTCATAACCCGCCGTCTGCTTGAAAAGCTTGGCTGTGAAGTCATACCGGTGCATTGCGAGATAACCGGAACGTTCCCCCGAGGGGCCGAGCCGCTTGCCGAAAACCTTTCCGACCTTCGCGAGGCTGTGCGTTCATCGGCGGCCGATATAGGGTTCGCCCAGGATCCCGACGCCGACAGGCTCGCGATCGTTGATGAAAACGGAGCTCCAATCGGCGAGGAATACACGCTGGCCCTTGTTACCGAGCACCTGCTTTCCAAGCGTCCGGGCAGGGTGGTTGTGAACCTGTCTACGACAAGGGCTGTTGAGGATATAGCGAAGCGCCATGCGTCCCCCTTCACGCGCACACGGGTCGGCGAGATCAATGTGGTGGAACGCATGCGAAAGCTCGGGGCAAGAATCGGAGGCGAGGGAAACGGGGGAGTGATATCACCCGAAATTCACCTCGGTCGCGACAGCCTTGCGGGGATCGTTTATGTGCTGGAGATGATAGCGAAACGGGGCCACAGTGTTTCGGAGCTTGTCGCGGGACTCCCGCGCTATACCATGAAAAAAGGCAAGATATCGCTTCCTCAGGGGGCCGACACCGGTTCGATACTGGCGAGGGTGGCATCAGAGTATCGTGCTGAGCGCGTCAGCAATATCGACGGTTTACGGATAGATTTCGTACGGGGCGGTCCGTTCATGGGAGGCTGGGTGCACCTGCGTTCTTCAAACACCGAGCCCATCTTTCGTATCATTACGGAAGGCAGGGACGATAAGCAGGCCGGCGAGATATACCGGTATTTTGTTCGAATGTTCAAATAGCGGGTTCGAGACCGAGCATTTCCGTCAGCACCGCCAGTACGGCGCCGGTATCCGCCAAATCCTCAAGATAACGGTCGGGCCGGCGCCCCAGGAGCTCCTCGCGGGAAGTCCAGCCGGTCCCCACGGCGATGGTCCGGGCTCCCGAACGCTTCCCGCACTCAACGTCGTGAACCGTATCACCGATTATAACCATATCCTCGAAGGCTATATCTACATCGAATATCCCTCGGATTTTCGTTCGCGCGATGGGCGGCATCTGGTTGCGATCGGCCGTGTCGTCGCCGAAAACCCCGAATTTGAAATACCGGTTCAGCCCGAAGCGCGACAGCTTTATCTCCGCGCCTTTCCGGAAGTTTCCGGTAAGAAGACCGAGGATAAGGCCGTCAATCGAAGTTAGTTTTTCGAGCAGGCCTGTGATTCCCGGCAACAGTACGACCTCATGTTCATGAATCAGCACCGAAAGCTCGGCGGTATAGCGTTCTCTGAGCTCGTCGAGACGCAAGTCTATTTCAGCGCGCTGGAACCCGGCGGGAAGCAGGGCCTCGTAAAGAATGAGCGGGTCGGTTTTCCCCTGGAAATTGATTTCGGACATTCGTCCCGTTGTGCCGAATACTTCACGGCACGCCCGTTCGAGGGAAAGGCGCCCCGCTCCGTGGCAGTTCAATATGGTTCCATCGATGTCGAAAAGTATGGACTTGGTCATTCCTTCCTCCGGTCTCGGGCGACCGCCGTGCCGGGGAACGCGCGAGGAGCCTTCCCGGGGCGGTAAAAAGCTAATTCAGTAAGGCCCTTGCTTCCGATTATTATATCATATGATCGATGAAAACGCCGCGTAAAAAGCTGAAAATGGAAGCACACCCGGCGTCCGTTACACGTTCCGGGCGGTAGCCGTCGCGACGGGCAAATTTACCAGAAGGCAGGGAAGAATCAATGGAAAAACTTGATCATGACATCGAGCGCTCGGCCAGGAAGGTATTCAGGCTTTTTTTCGGCAGCAGGCTCTATGTGAAGAAAGAGGCCGGTACGTTTGAAGGAGACGTAATAGGGGTCGACATGAAAATGACCTACCATGGCGACAAGATCATGTCCCTGCACATGGAACGACGCATGCTCGATTCGCTCAAGGAGCACATGGGAGCCACCGAAAGCGGGGGGGAAGTCGACTACGATTTTATCGGTGAAATGGCGAACATGATAGCCGGTAACGCGCTGACGGCGTGCGATGATGGAGCGTTCATTCATCCGCCGGAGAGGGCCCGTGCCCTGTCGGAACGTCCCCGGGTGAATCGGAAGATATTCTCTTCGCGCCTGGGTAAGTTCTGCATTTCAATCGGTGATTGCGGCGTTCAGTGAGACGTTTCCGTGCCGCCGCTCCCGTCGGCGGACACATTGAATCCGGGGGAGGAGGGGCCCTCCATCATCCTCAGAACAAGAATGACGAAATTGAAGAGAAAGCCGGTGGCCAGAAGCCTGCCGGCGTCTTCGTCGCGCCTGAACAGTTCGAATACCTGGTGGGTGACGTATATGCAGTTGTCCATTATCTCACGCAGGACCGCCTCGCTCCGAATGTCCTCGGAGGTGTCCTGAGGGATGGACGGCGAGTGGATCGATTCGCTGATTATGGAGTGAACCAGGGAGTTCAGGAATGCGTCGATATCACGGTTGTAGGGCACTTCGGAACCGCTTTTTAACTTGATCATCCCCGATGTGTTTCGCTCAGCTTTTTTTCTGGATTTCCTCAAATTTCTGTTTGAAGAGACGCCCGAAAGCCGAACCCTCCTCCGGAGCAGATGTACTTTTCATAAACTTCTCGTATTCCTGCCGTTCCTCTTTTCTGACCGCGCCCGTTTCGCTCAGAGTCAGCCGTCTGTTCGCACTGTCGAGCGATTTGATTATGACCTTTACCTCTTTACCGGCGGGGTACGCGCTCTGAAGATCGGCTCCGCGCGGTTGTGCGCACTCCTCCCGGGGAATAAAGCCGAGCATTCCGTTGGAGAGGCGGGCCGCAACACCGTTGGAGCGCACGGACTCAACGGTGGCGGCGAAGAACGAGTCGAGAAGATCGGATGGGTCCGCCTGCCACGGATCGGCCTCGCCGGTAAGCAGCTCGAGCGAAATCTTTCTTTCTTTCGTGTCGATCTCGATAAGCCTGACGTTTATCGCGGCACCGACCGATACGGCGTCCTCGGGCCTGTTTACGCGCTTTGTATAGCTCATTTTGGAAACGGGGAGAAAGCCCTCGATGCCGGGCTCGATCTCGACGAACGCACCGCTTTTAATGATATTGGTGACGATGCCTTTTACCTCCATGCCGGCAGCGTAACGGCCGATGTTCTCCCAGGGATGCTGCTGCGCCTGCCGTATGCTCAGGCTGTGTCTGCGGTTCTCCCAGTCTACTGAAAGAACGAGTGCGCGGACTTCGTCGCCTACCGAGTATGAGTCCATACCGACTGACCTGCTCCATGAAACCTCGGCCCGGGGCACAAGCGCTTCGACACCTCCGAGGTCCACAAAGAGACCGAAGTTCTGACGCGATGATATCTTCCCCGTGACCACATCCCCCGCCTTGAGGGATTCCCTGAGATCTTTTTCCCTGAGCTGGCGAGTTTCCTCCAGAAGCGCACGGCGTGACAGGACGATGTTACGTCCTTTTTCGCTCACCTGGGTGACTTTGAACGAGAGGGTTTTACCGATGAGCTCCTCGGGTTGTGACGGCGATTTAAAATCCATCTGGGAAAAGGGGCAGAAACAGTCTATCCCCGACAGGGAGACACGGTAACCGCCGTTCGTAACGGATGCGACCGTTCCTTCAACGGGAATGCCGTGCCTGCGGGCGGTATCGATGATCTCCGGTGAGGCGGGGCCCCTTCCTATGCGCGTGGTCAGCAGTATCTCTCCGCGACGGATTGAAACGACATAGGCGCGAACGGAATCGCCGATAGAAATACCAACGCTACCTTTTTCGTCCAGGAATTCCTTTTTGTCTATTATCGCCTCGCTTTTTCCGGACATGTCCAGGAACACGCTGTCCGCGGTAATATATACAACCTTGCCGTTTACTTCGTCCCCTACCGAAAAGCTGTCGTTTCCCCTGAGGGATTCTTCCAACAAGGCGGAAAAGTTTTCCTGTTCCATTCTTTCTTCGTCCATTGCCCGTCCCGGTGGTGGTATGATGTCTGTATGCTTTATGTCCCCTGTCTCCTGTCAAATAATAATTTTGACCGTAAGGGGTAATTTTTTATGCCGTATATAAAATAATTGACATTCTTCGGTAAAATTATGCATACTCGGGGAGTATCGTTCCAAGGTAACGATTGCTGTAGATTACTCTCGCATCACTAACCAGAGGAGTCAATAATGAAAAGATATCTGATTGCGGGTCTTGCCGTGGCGATGATGACCTCGGTATCGTTCGCGCAGGACTCGTCTAAGCCGAAACAGAAAACGACCCAGGAATATATTGCCGATCTATCGGCTAAGGACGAGGCCGCTGTGATCGCGGCGGCGGATAAGCTCGGAAACGACGGCGAGAAGCAGGCGATTCCGGCCCTCGCGTCGGTCATCAAAAACAATTCCGGCGCTAAGGCGAGAATGCACGCGTGTATTGCGCTCGGCCTCATCGGCGACGAGGCGGGCGTCGAGGCTCTCAATGGAGCGCTGCTCAACGATTCGAGCGCGGACGTGCGCTACGCGGCCATACTGGCCATTTCGAGGATAGGCTCGACAAAATCAATCGACGCTCTCAAATCGGCAAAAGAGAAGGAATCCGATCCTTATATCAAAGATTATATTGACAAAATGGAAGCAAAAATGAAAAAGAAATAACGCTCCGGGGACGGGGGCGATCGTCCCGCAGAGGCGGGCATAAGCAGGCATGCGGTGAGTGGATGGGCCGCATGCCTTTTTAATGTAAAGGCGGTAGTGTATTTGGACAGAAAAGACGTTAAATATCTCGTATTCGACATAGAGTCGGTTCCGGACGCGCGCCTTATTAAGATGGTCAAGTTTCCGGGACAGGACATCGACGATGCGACCGCGATACGGCTCTTTCAGGAAGAGGTTCTGGCGAACTCGCAGGGGGCATCGTCATTCATACCGGTGACTTTTCAGTATCCCGTTTCGATATGCGTTGCGAAAGTCGGCGAGAAATTCAATCTCGGCGAAATGGTTTCTCTCGATTTTCCAAGGTTCAGGACGGGGGAGATGACACGGCTTTTCTGGGACGGAGTGGAGAACAGCTATCCCGACGCGTCGCTTGTCAGTTTTAACGGAAGGGGTTTCGATATACCGCTGTTGGAGCTGATGGCCTATCGCTACGGGGTTCCCCTGAAACGGCAGTTGAAGGACAAATTCGGCGCCCGGTACCGCTTCGGAACACGGCATATCGATCTCCACGACTGGCTGTCGAATTACAACGCCATAAAGATGCAGGGAGGCCTAAACCTCCTTGCCAAGGTGCTGGGCAAGCCGGGGAAAATGGATACCAGAGGGGACGAAGTGTACCCTCTCTTCCTCGAGGGGAAATCCGGGGAGATAAACGATTACTGCACTCACGACGTGCTCGATACCTATTTCGTATTTCTACGTACCAGGGTGATGACGGGCGAAATCACGCTGCAAAGGGAACAGGAGATCGTAAAGGAAACGAAAAAATTCCTGGAGGCCACCGTGATGCAAACGCCCGCGTTTACCAAGTACCTGAAGAACTGGGGCGACTGGGAGCCCTGGCCCTGAGGGAAGATGTGATGCTGTTCCGGGCGGTGCCGCATGCCTCGGAGCGGCCACATCCCGCGGGCCGCGCACGACGGGCGTCCCGGATTTAAGAAAGGGCGAAATATAGAATAAATTATTGGATGAGCGGTAATTTTTGAAGTATAAGTGTGTAATAGGTAAAAGTTGCGACCAGACCGACCGCCAATGTCCACAAAAATTAAATTCGATTACCAGAGCGTTATCAACGCCATTCCGAGCGCCGTTATCGTCATAGACAGAAACAAGACGGTAATTGGAATAAACAACTTCGCGCGACGGCTTTACAGGAATTCGGACCTTGTCGGTAAAAGCTGTTCCGAGATATTCAGCTCGTGCACCCGGCGGGGCTCGAACTGTCCGATCGACAACATGGATTTTGTCATTCCGACCGGAATGCTTAAAGTCCGGCAGAAAATCCGGATCAGGGAATACGAAGAGGACGTTCGATGCCGAATAATTCCCGCAGAGATCGAAAACGGCGAGAAAGGCCATGTATTCCTCCATATCATTCTCGACAGGGACCTCATGGCGCGCGAGAAACTCGTCGAGCTCGAAAAGAATCTGACCATAACGACCCTCACGGCGGGGATAGCGCACGAATTCAATAACATGAACGCCGGTATTTACGGACTCGTCGAACTGGTGCTTTCTCAGAGCAATCTCTCGCGCGAGACGGCCCAGGACATGAGCACCATCCTGAAGATCATCCGCCGCGCGAGCCACCTCATCGATCAGCTGTTGATATTCGCCAACAAGAAGCCCTCCAAGCGCGTGCTGGTTAACCTTGAGAATATCGTCGACGGCTGCGTCAAGATACTGAGACCGGAATTTTTCGCGCAGGGCATAAGCATAGAGGTCCTCCGTCGAGGAATTCTTGAGGAGATGTTTCTCGACGCGAACAAGATTAGCCTCGCGATTATGAACATTATGATCAATGCCCGGGACGCCATGATCGACAGTGCCGAGAAGAAGATCACTATAGAGACCGGGCGCGAGGACAGTCAGGGTTTTGTCCGTATTCAGGACCGCGGGGCAGGAATACCTCATGAGATGCAGGACCGTATTTTCGATCCCTTTTACACCACCAAGGGATCGCTGGGGTCCAGCTCCATTCCCGGAACGGGCCTGGGGCTTTCCGTGGCCGCAGGGGTCATAAAAGAGCACAACGGCACCATTGAGGTTGAAAGCGAGTACGGACGGGGATCGACCTTTACCATTAAAATACCGATCAACACAACGGAAGCGCTCGACCGCGAGGTTGCGCAGAACTACACCGAGTTCGATTTCACGGGAAAGAAGATCCTGGTAGTGGACGACGAGGTGGAGCTCAATAACCTTCTGGTTCGCGCTCTCACGTCGAAAAACGCCGACGCGAGGTCCGAGTATTCGGGCGCGCGCGCGATCGATTTCGTCGAAAAGGAACCGGTCGACCTCATGCTCCTCGACATACAGA
>CAZEAH010000032.1:0-12728 GCA_964510075.1 uncultured Leptospirales bacterium
GCGTATAACAGCCTGCTTTTCAGACTGACGGGAGGGACCGAAAAAAAAGCGGGGAAGGCCGACCTGTTGAACGCGCTTGCCGCCAGGGGCATAAAAATAGAGAGTTTATTGTTTTTTTCTTTCCTTTTTTCGGATTTTGAAGGTATTAATCTAAATTATCTGTTCTCCGCCCTCGCGACCCGGGAAACAGAGGGGCGGAAGCGACAGGGCCAGGCGCGTAAGGGCTTCGTTGCGGATCCGGAGGCCTTTGAAGGCCTCCCGAGAATACTGGATGCGCTTGATGAATTCGTCCGGGAGTCTCCGGAGGGTGAGGTCATTATACGGCGTTTGCTTCAGTCGCTCCCTGGAAACGAGTGTACCGGGGGCCACGGCGCACGGAGCGGTACGCTGAATTATTACGATGAGGGTTTCAAAGAGGCACGGTATATCGGTACCGTGGAAGGCATAGCCGCAGAAGCCGATTTTTCCCGGCTGGGACGCGTCGAGGTGGTCGCCAGAGATCGATCCGGGAACATTAATGTAGATATTTTCTGCGGTAACGAGTTCGTCAGGGATGAAATAGCACGAGATGCGGAATCCCTGGCATCTGCCGTCGGCGCGGCGGCGGGAAGGGGGTGTACTGTTTCGGTGCGACTCGTCGACCGGGCGCTAGAGGTTATCCGCGAGCTCGGCACCATCCTCTCCCAGGGCGGAGGGTTCGATGCGAGGGCCTAAAAAAAGGGACAGGGTGGGGGTCGCTCTCGCCTATTCCCCGGCGGAAGAGGCGCCCCGGGTGCTTGCAAGCGTCCGGGGTCACCTGGTCGAGCGTCTGGAACGTATGGCCATCGAGCACGGGGTGGAGATATATCGGGACGCCGATCTGGCCGAGGCTCTGTCCGTTATCGACGCGGGGAGCTTGGTGCCGCCGGAGCTCTACAGGGCGGTGGCGGAAGTGCTGGCGTATTGTTACAGGATTAATGAGCGATTGAAAGATAAACTGGCGGAATAAGGAAATCAGAGAATGGCGGGTGTCATGAAAAAGATACCGGTCGAAGACCTTCGACCGGGAATGCGGTTTGACAAGCCGGTCTTTATCGACAGCAACAATATGCTCGTCGGGGCCAACGTCACCATTAAAGAGAGCGACATCAAGCGGCTGATGAAGTGGGGCATCAGCGAGATAGAGACGATGGGCAATCTCTCGTCGAGCGAAAACGACATGCGTTTCGTTCAAAAAATAGACGCGTCGATATCCGCCGACGCGAAAAAGATCGTCGACCAGTACAGCCTTCTGCTCCTGAAGCGTAAAGAGTTGATGGACATCCACCGCGAGGCATGCCGGGTGGTGGGTGACGTCTACACCGCCATAAAAAACGACGAGATGTTTGCCACCGATTCCATCGAGAACACCGCCAAGAGCATAATACGGCTTATGGAAGAAGACAATAATATCGTACTCTTCCTGTACGGGCTCGAAGAGGGGAAAAACTATCTGGTGGCCCACTCGGTGAACGTGACGTTCTATGCCCTTCTCATCGGAACGGCCCTTAAATACACTCCGGACAGGCTGCGCGAGCTCGCTCTGGGAACGCTCCTTATAGACGCGGGCATGGTGAAGATGCCCGCCTATATCGCCTACAAACAGTCCAATCTCAGCGACCACGAGTTCAACCTCATCAAAACGCATCCGCTGCACGGGTACCGCCTGATCAAACAGCTCGGAAAGGTAAGGGAAAAGAGCGCGCTCGTCGGACTGCAGCACCACGAGTACTTCGACGGCAAGGGCTACCCCAGGGGCCTGAAGGGCAACCAGATCGACGAGTACGCGCGCATCGCGGCCATCGCGGATTCCTACGAGGCGCAGATCTCCAGCCGCAGTTATCGCGAGAAACAGTCGTTTTATCACGCAATGAAGAATTTGCTTTCAAGCGGAGTAAACAGGTTCGATCCGGTCATCATCCGCGTGTTCCTTTCCAGAATGTCGGTCTATCCGATAGGCTCCCTGGTCGAACTCAACGACGGAAGTGTCGGACTGGTCATAGGCTCGGTACCCCGAAAGCCGCTGAGGCCCATCATCAAACTGATATTCGACAGCGAAAAAAACAGGCTGTCCGACCTTATCATCATCAACCTTCTGGAGGAAACCGCCCTTTTCGTCAACCGCGTACTCGACGAAAAGGAAGCCGGCGTAAGCCTCCTCGACGTCCTCTGATCCTCCGTCTCGTGGAGCGCAGAAACTTCAGGCAGATCGGTTCCAGCGGAGAAGACCGGGCCATGTCCTTTCTCGCGGATCGGGGTTTCGAGCTTCTCGAGCGCAACTACCGTTCCGGCAGGGCGGGCGAGATCGATCTCATCGTCCGTAAAGGGAACCTCATCGTATTCGTCGAAGTTAAAAGCAGAAATACCACCGTCTACGGGGGGCCGCTTTACGCGATCAACCAGCGTAAAAAGCAGACTCTCCGTCTGGTGGCCTCGCAGTTCCTTTCCCGGAGGCCGGAGCTGAATTCCACGGAAATCGTGTTCCGCTTCGATATGATCGCCCTCAGCGGCGGGGTCGTGGAATGGATTGAGGATATTCTGCGCTGATCCGCCCCCGCCGCGGTAAAAAACACTCATGATTCGCCTTCCGCATGCCGATAGTAGTACATGAGGTCCAAAGACCCGTTCATGGAGGAGCGGGCGACCTTACATGCAAGGAGTGCACCATTATGAAGAGTCTCATGAACAAGGATGATCGTGAGATAAAACCGGGATCCCTCCGCGGCGACCCAAAGAAGATAGAAGAATATCGAAAACGTATCTCCGATGAGACGTATCTGGACCACGCCATCAAGAAGATAGCGACAGACCTGTCTCATTATCTCACGAAATGATCGAGATATCCATCACCACGACCGCGCCGGGGGCGACACGACGACCGGGGCTTCGCCATGATTGAGAAAACCGATTCCTACAGGAACCTCCAGCAGAACAAGAAGCTGAAGTACCTCTTCATGGCACTGTTTTCGCTTCTGCTCTTTTCCATGGCCTATATCTTCCAGTATTATTTCTGGCCCTTACTTTTCGCGATGGTCTTCTACATCGCGCTTTCTCCGTTGCACAATTTCATTGGCCGCTTTGTTAAAAAAAGGTCAATTTCGGCCACCATTATGATTTTTTTGCTTTTCCTCGGGTTTCTTATCCCGCTTTTTTTTCTGCTTCTCAACCTGGCCGACCAGAGCTACGATGTGTACCAGTTTGTGGAGAAGAAATTCAAGCCGTCCAGGCTGGACGAATTCTTTTACAGAAGCAACTTCATCGGCGAGCTCGCGCACGCCCTGCGCATCTCCAGGGGCGAGCTCATCAAGAAAACCACCGAGATCATGCAGAGCGCGTCGTTTTCGGTATTCCGCAACCTCACTGACCTGTTGACCTTTTCCATACGCTTCTCGATCAACTTCTTCTTTATGCTGCTCATCCTGTTTTTTCTATTTATGGAGGGCGGCAAGTTCAAAGAGGCGATATACCGCGCGAGCCCGTTTCCCCGGGACATCGAAAACGATATCGTGAACAGACTCAAGGAAGTCATAAAGGTTCTCATAGCGGGAAATCTGCTGATCATGCTTCTCCAGGGCGGGGCGGTGGGTATCGGGTTTTTTATCGCGGGCATCGACGGCGCCTTGCTGTGGGGCAGCGTCGCGGCGGTCTTCTCGCTGATTCCGGTGATCGGGACGTCGGTTACATGGCTGCCTGCGGCCGTGTATCTGATGGCCGTGGGCCGGGTCGGCTGGGCAACTTTTATTTTCCTGTGGGGTCTTGTCTGGTATCTGTTCCTTGAGAATTTTTTAAAGCCGAAGGTGTTCGGCGAACGTCTTAACTTCCATCCCCTCATCTTTTTCTTTCTGCTGCTGGGAAGTCTTCAGGCCTTCGGGCTTTCCGGAGTGATCGTCGGCCCGCTGCTTTTAACGCTGTTCTATTCATTTCTCGAGATATACCGCGTTCTCGACGAGTACGACACGCGGCAGTCGCTGCAGGGGTGTGAGGAGCGGGCGGATTCCGGCGGCGGATTCAGTGCCTGACGCCGGGATCGATCGATCCGTTGTAAATCATGAAGCGGTTTTTGCCTTTCTCCTTGCTGTGGTAGAGCGCGAGGTCCGCCTTCTGTATGAGATCCTCCCTGTCGGTGGCATGTTCGGGGAATGAGGCGATCCCGATCGACACGGTAATACTGCGTTCGACGGGTGGATAACTGTTGGAACCAACAGCGTCCAGGATGCGCTCGGCCACACGCGTCGATTTTTCGATTCCCGTTTCCGGGAGGATGATTCCGAACTCCTCGCCCCCGTACCTGGAGACAGTGTCGTGACTGCGGCATGCCTTTATAATGTTCGACGATATCTTCTGAAGCACCATGTCGCCCGCCTGGTGGCCGTAATTGTCATTGACCGACTTGAAGCCGTCGATGTCCGCCATCATGATGGTGAGGCTTTCCTTCTTGCGCCTGGAATACAGCATCTCGCGTTCCAGGTTGTCCTGGAAGTATTTATGGTTGAACATTCCGGTAAGCGCGTCCGTGAGCGACATGCGGAAATAGATGTCCCGCTCGCGCGCCGCCTTGATGAGCTCTTTGCGCTCGAGTGTTTTTTTAATGACGATATCGAGGTGCTCGAAATTTATGGGTTTGCTAATGTAATCGATGGCTCCCGCCTTCATGAACGAAACCGCCGATTCTATGGAGCCGAATCCCGTTATAACGACGATATCGAGATCGGGATTGACCGACTTTATTTTCTCGAGCACGGCCATTCCGTCCATTCCCGGCAGGTAGATATCGGTGATGACAATGTCGTACCGGCCTTCGCCAATGAGGCGAATGCCCTCCTCCCCGCTCGCCGCGGAGTCAACCGCGTGCCCAGCGCGCTCCAGGAACTTCTTCACCACCCTTGTCACGCTTTCGTCGTCGTCGATGAGGATGATGCGCCCCTTGGTGTTACTTTCTGGCCTGAACATTGGTCTTTTCCTTTTTCATTATAAAAAGGTAATTGAACCCCCGGAGGAAGAAATTTCCCTCCTCGGCCGCTTTGTGATAGTTGCCCATTTTAAGGGTCCTGTTATGACGGGTGACGCTGATGATATCCACGGGGGTAAACCGCCGCGACAGCATTCCGAACAGCTTGAATCCTATTGGAACAAATCCTTTTTTTCGATGATAATAATCGCAGACGTAGAGCGCCATGTGGCGGTCCGCCCTGAGTATCCGGTCGATCTCACCGATTACGCCCTCCATGGCCGTAAAATAGGCCGGATCGGCCGCGTTAAGACGGCCGATACAGTCATTCTCCGAGGAGTATTCGATGTTGTCGCCATAGGGCGGGTCGACAAAGACAAAATCCGCTTTTCGGTCCTCGAGGGGGAGCTTTCTCGCGTCGGCGCGGAAAATGTCGCTTCGGACGGGATGGATATCGTAGCCGAGCACGCGGCGGCCGATGTCCCTGCATACGTCGATCGTCGTGCCGCTGCCGCACATCGGATCCACCACGAGCTGTCCTTCTCTGGTGTAGCGCGACAGGAGATTCCAGATGATGTACGACGGCGTGGCTCCGGCGTACTCCTGGTCCCCCTGCCTGCCTTTGCCGTAGTTTTGCGATGGATAGTCCCAGAGTGTGGTCGTCTGTATCCTGAGAGGGGGTTTGTTCATATGATTTTTATGACACGCGCACGGAGTCTTCTGCCGGAAACACCTCTCGGCATGCTCTCAGTCGAGCGTATGATTGGTGGACCTCATTTGTAAACTAGTTTTTTGCCTGTATGCGCCGGGGTGGCGTGATCGAGGGCATGCACTCCCGGCCGGTGTTCCCGTTGATCTTGCGCTCACAGGATAAGCGACGACTATCGTCGCCGCGAGCATCAAGTATGGCGGCGTGTGTGGGAATAGCCGGCAAGGGGTGCGATTTCTGACGATCAGGGGGTGCCTTTTGTTTATACGGTTTGAAATAATACCGGATGGCTAAAAAATTCATTGACATATAGGGGTATGGAAATAAAAGAAAATAACTTCGAGTCTGCGCACCCTAAGGCGGATGCTATGGGGCCTGACCGCAGGCAGGGCGAGAAATCACCCCGCCTCCCGATTCAGTAAAGAAGTGAGGAACCTCCAATCCGGCGACCAAAGGGATGCCCGTCCTTCGGGCTTAAGCGTTTGGTGAGGGCGGAGGGCGCGGCAGTCTCGGCAACTCTGGTTACAGGATCGGGTGGAATGACACTCACATTTTTTCCGGCGTTCCCTGCTCATCCGGCATCCCCCTATGTTCGTGTCCGCCCCGAACCAGCGGCCACTTTCAGCACGAATGTATGCCTTCCGTCAAGGCGGAATGCACATAGAGAATTCATTCATTTCATCACCGGTCGATCAAAATAAAGGCAGGAGGATAGTTATGTCCATTACCAGAAGAGATTTCCTCAGGCTGTCCGGCGTAACGGCAGCAGGGGCTTTCTTTGGTGGTGTATCGTTCCTCAGCGGATGCAAGTCGGCGCCGGACAAACTGCGGGGGACCCGCGAAAGCACGACGATTTGCCCCTACTGCGGCGTCGGGTGCGGTCTCATCGTTTCGGCGAGGAACGGAAAGGTCGTCAATATCGAGGGTGACCCGGACCATCCGATAAACCAGGGTTCCCTCTGCTCGAAGGGAAGCGCGCTCTTCCAGATTTCAGATAATCCCAGAAGGCTGTCGAAAGTCCAGTACCGGAAGCCGTATGGCACGGAATGGGAAGAGATATCCTGGGAGCAGGCCGTCAAGATGATCGCCCGCAGGGTAAAAGACACCCGCGACGCCACCTTCATCGAGAAGGAGGATGGCGTTACGGTGAACCGCTGCGCGGGGATCGCGAGCCTCGGCGGCGCGGCGCTCGACAACGAGGAGTGTTACGCGCTTTCAAAATTCGCGAGGATGCTGGGGATAACATATCTCGAACACCAGGCACGAATTTGACACAGCGCAACAGTCGCCGGTCTGGCGGCTTCCTTCGGTCGTGGCGCGATGACAAATCACTGGATAGACATAAAGAACGCGGACGTCATTCTCGTAATGGGTTCGAACGCCGCGGAGAACCATCCCATATCCTTCCGCTGGGTACAGAAGGCCAAGGAGGAGCGCGGGGCCAAGCTCATCGTAGTCGATCCGCGCTTCACCAAGTCCGCGGCGCTTGCCGATCTATACGCTCCGCTTCGTCCGGGGTCCGACCTGGCCTTTCTCGGGGGCGTCGTCAATTATGCCCTGGAAAATGATCGGATCCAAAAAGAATACGTTGTGGAGTATACCAACGCGGCGTACCTCGTAAGCCCCGATTTCAAGTTCAACGACGGGCTTTTCAGCGGCTATGACGCAGGGAAAAAGAGTTACGACAATAAAACCTGGGCCTATCAGCTTGACGACAAGGGCATACCTAAGCAGGATAAAACGCTCAAGGATCCGAACTGTGTTTATCAGCTCATGAAGAAGCATTATGCCCGCTATACCCCCGAAAAGGTCGAGCAGGCGACCGGCTGCCCCAGGGAGACTTTCCTTAAGGTCGCCGAGTTTTTCACTTCGACGCACAAGCCCGACAGGGTCGCGACAATCATGTACGCCATGGGAACCACTCAGCACACCGTGGGTACGCAGAATGTGCGTATCTATGCCGTGCTCCAGCTCCTTATGGGCAATATGGGCCTGGCCGGCGGCGGCATCAACGCGCTCCGGGGAGAGTCCAATGTGCAGGGTTCGACCGATGCCGCGCTGTTGTGGCACATACTGCCGGGCTATCTCCCCGCACCGGTAGCCAAGAAGCATCCCAACCTGGAGGCCTACATAAAGGCGACCACGCCGAAGACCAACGATCCGAAGAGCATCAACTGGTGGTCGAACCGTCCGAAGTACCTCATCAGTATGCTCAAGGCCTGGTATGGCGACGCCGCAACAAAGGAGAACGACTTCTGCTACGACTGGCTGCCCAAGGCGCACAAGCCCGTGCCGTACATTACCCTTTTCGAGGACATGTATGCCGGACAGCTGAAGGGTGCGTTCTATATGGGCACCAACCCGATCGTCGGCGGACCGAATGCCAACCGCACGGCGAAGGGGATGGAAAAACTCGACTGGCTGGTTGCCGTGGACCTGTGGGAGACCGACTCCTCGATCTTCTGGAAACGTCCGGGAGCCAATCCGGCCCAGATCAAGACCGAGGTCTTCCTGCTGCCAGCGGCCGCTTCGTTCGAGAAAGAAGGAAGCGTGTCCAACTCCGGGCGCTGGGCGCAGTGGCGCTATAAGGCCCAGAATCCTCCCGGTGTGGCAAAGACCGACCTCGATATGCTCGACATGATCTATCGCGAGCTCAAGGCGCTCTACCAGAAGGAAGGCGGTAAGTTCGCCGATCCCATTCTCAAACTTGTTTGGAACTACACCGAGCCCGGCGAACACGAGGCGAGTCCGCACCTCGTGGCGAAGGAGATCAACGGTTACGATTACAAAACGAAAAAGCAAATGATGACTTTCATGGACCTCAAGGATGACGGTTCGACGGCCTGCGGCAACTGGATTTACAGCGGCAGCTACACCGAAAAGGGCAACATGATGGCCCGCCGCGGGACCAAAGACGCGTCGAACAAGCTCGGGATGTATCCAGAGTGGTCCTGGTGCTGGCCGGTCAATCGCCGTATCATCTACAATCGCGCGGCAGTGAACCGCAAGGGAGAGCCGTGGGACAAGAACCGCTGGGTGGTCAAGTGGACCGGCAGCGCCTGGAAGGGTGATGTTGTGGATGGCGGACCCAAATTCGGTCCCGATGCCAAGAATCCCTTCATTATGAACGCCGAGGGAGTGGGCAAACTTTTCTCCAAAGATCTTGCTGACGGACCGTTCCCCGAGCACTACGAGCCGATGGAGACGCCGGTGGCCAACATATTCAGTTCGCAGAGGATGAATCCGGCCGCCAAGGCGCTCGACAGCCTTAAAGGTGATTTTGGCGACGCGGGGCGTTTTCCGTATATCGCAACCTCCTACCGTGTCGTCGAGCACTGGCAGGCCGGGGCCATGACCCGCAATCTTCCGTGGCTGGCGGAGCTTGTTCCCGACATGTTCTGTGAAATCAGCCCGTCGCTCGCGAAGGCCAAAGGCATCAAAAACGGCGATAAAGTGCGGATATTCAATTCGCGCGGCAACATCAGCGCATATGCTCTTGTGACCGAAAGGGTGCAGCCGCTCAAGGTGCAGGGGAAGATGGTTGAGATGGTCGGGATGATCTGGCACTTCGGCCATGGATGCGGCGTGTCGGGTGACAGCTGCAACCAGCTCACGCCGAGTATCGGGGACGCCAACACGAATATTCCCGAGTTTAAGGCATTTCTGGTAGACATCAGGAAGGAGGCATAAGTCATGTCAGAAAAAGCGTTTTTGGTTGACACAACTAAATGTTCCGGATGCAGATCCTGCCAGGTTGCCTGTAAACAGTGGAACAATCTTCCCGCAGAGAAGACCGAGTTCTTCGCCGGTCCCGAGCTGACCAATCCGAAGGAGCTGTCGGCAATAACCTGGAACCACGTGAAGTTCTTTGACGTGGACCGCTCAAACCCCGAGCGTCCGATCTGGACGATTATGCACAAAAAGTGCTACCACTGCGAGGTCGCCAACTGCCTGCGCGTGTGTCCGGAAAAGGCGATCTATAAGAAAGACGGTTGGACGGTCATCGACCAGGACCGGTGCATAGGATGCGGAGCCTGCGTGAACGAGTGTATCTATCACGTGCCGCAGGTAAGCGACGTGGACCACAAGTCTCACAAATGCCATGCCTGCCTGATGAATCCGCGTGAGATTCCGGCGTGCGCGTTCGCCTGTCCGACCGGCGCCCTGACCTATGATTACCGGTTGAACATAATCAAGAAAGCCGAGAAGCGCCTGGAGGAGATCAAAAAAGACTTCCCCAACGCCAGCATTTACGGCAGGGAGCAGTTCGAGGGATTGAAGGTCATCACCATCCTCAGGGACCGTCCCGACAAGTACGGTCTCGAACTCGATCCGAAGCCGATAGACCTGGTGAAGGCCGAGTCGATTCGCGAGACATACAGGATGCTCGCCTTCTTCAGTATGGGAATTCCCGCGCTCAAGAGGGTCGCGTATCGCATGTCCAGGTCAGCGGTCGAGCGGGACCGGCGGGCCTGATACGTTTTTCAACTGACCGCATCACCGGGGAAAGGCGATGGTATGAATCATCGCCTTTCCCATTTATTCAGGCCGGAAAAAGATTATTTGACAAAAAGCAATCGGGGCCGATTAATAGAGGATCGTTGCGTCGGACGGTCACACTCGTCGCGGCGGGGATTTCAGCTACAGGAGATCGCAATGAAAAGGCTGGTGGTCGTACTCGCGGTTCTGGCGTCCTTTACCCTCTCGTGCAGTTACTTCTTCAAGGAGACGCTGAATATAAAGCAGGTTGTCATGAAGAAAGAGGAAATGGACAGGTCCGACAATCCAGCCTATAAATTCCTCGCCACCCGCGACCTTGCCCAGAAGCGCGTGCAGATAAAGAACGTTACGGTGAAGGACGTTATCGTATCGGGCAACATCGATTATGAATTCTGCGTGCTGGTCAGCGTGCCCTATGAAAAGGGCGTGGTCGACTGCTATATCTATTCCCGCGAACTGAAGACCGTCTCCAGCCTCGTCAGGGGGAAGACCAGGATTGACGCTGTCGGGGATTTCGGCCGTTTCTTCACGCTGCTCGACGACGCGTATACGAAAATCGAGATCATAAATGCCGATATTACCATACTCAAGGAGAAATAGATCGCCATGGAGTCGTTTGTTCAGACGCTGTTCGCCGAAAGGATAGGCGGAGCGCAATTCGGGAAAGAGGACAAAATCTACAAGTTCGAGAAGATAAAACGCGCGAAGCGCGAGGCCGTTAAGAATAATCCGGGCATGGAGCTTGTCGACCTGGGAGTCGGAGAGCCCGATGAGAGGACGTTCGACCTGGTCCTCGAGACCCTCCGGTCTGAGGCCGGCAGGCACGAGAACCGCGGCTATTCGGATAACGGAATAGAGGAATTCAAGGCGGCCGCCGCCGGCTATCTGAAGAGGGTCTTCGGTGTGGATGGGATCTCTCCGGAACGCGAGGTGAACCATTCAATAGGCTCGAAGCCGGCGCTCGCGATGATGCCGGCGGCCTTCATCAATCCCGGCGACGTGACGCTCATGACCGTTCCGGGATATCCCGTGGCCGGAACCCATACGCAGTGGTATGGAGGCCAGGTTTACAACATCCCGCTGAAAAAGGAGAATGACTTCCTGCCTGACCTCGAATCCATCCCCGCCGAAATCAGGAAGCGCGCCAAGCTCCTCGTCATCAACTATCCAAACAATCCCACGGGGGCGAGGGCGACCGAGTCGTTTTACCGGGATGTGATCGAATTCGCTTTTAAAAACAATGTGGTCGTGGTCCAGGACGCGGCCTATGCCGCCCTGGTGTACGACGGGAGCCCCCTCTCCTTCCTGAGCGTACCCGGCGCACGGGAGGTGGGGGTGGAGGTGCATTCGCTCTCAAAGTCGTACAACATGACAGGATGGCGAATGGCGTTTGTGGCGGGGAATGAGAGGATAGTAAAGGCTTTCGCCACAGTGAAGGACAATTACGACTCGGGCCAGTTTAAGGCCATTCAGTGGGCGGCGATACGCGCACTGGAACATCCGGAGCTCACCGATCAGATCAAGGCGAAGTACGAGCGCCGCCTGAGGGAACTGGTCCGGGTTCTTTCGTCGATCGGATTCAGCGCGGAGATGCCCGGCGGCACGTTCTATCTGTATGTTCGGAGTCCAAGGGCCATTAAGGGCGGGATGTCTTTCCCGACCGCGGAGGATTTTTCACAGTATCTCATCAAAAATAAACTGATCTCGACCGTTCCGTGGGATGATGTTGGACATTTTCTGCGCTTCTCGGCGACCTTTGAGGCGCCGTCCGCGGAGGCGGAAGCCGGTATTCTCAAAGAAATAGAAAGAAGATTTAGTGATTTACATCTTGAATTCTGATGTTCTATACTACGGATATCCGATGATCGCCGGCCGCAGGGAATCGAGGTTCTGATTCTCCCGGCGCCGGAGTCGAACCGTCTGGGATCGCACAGCCGTTAGCGGTGTCGCGTCGTTGTACAAGGCCGGCGGCGGAGAGTACGATACAGTGATGTTCCGGTGGAGAAACGTGAATGGATTTAAACGTTTTGCGCGGCGGCATCTTTTCGAGAAAAAACCGTATAATCGCCGGTGTGGCGGTGCTGTGCCTTGCGGCGGCCGCCCTTGGTGTATGGCTTCTTCTTAAAAGCACCGGATCCCTGGACGGCTCGTTTGCGGGCGCGGTAGGGCAGAAGGTCGAAATTCAGAGGGACGGCCGCGGGACGCCTCGGATCAAGGCGGCGGACTGGGATGACGCGTTCTTTGCTCTCGGCTACGTACACGCACAGGACCGCCTGGTCATGATTGAGTATTATCGGGCGCTCGCGCGCGGACGGATCGGAGAGTTGTACGGCGAGAATGCGCGTCTTATGGACAGGCTCGCCCTGGTGATGGATTTTCATGGCCGGGCGGCCGCAATAATCGACAGGCTCGCCTCCCCGTATCGAGAATATCTCGACGCGTACGCGAAAGGCGTCAACCTCATAAAGAACAGAAAGTACCGGGAGATCGTCCGTTTTTCGCGGCTGCCCGACGATCCGTGGTCGCCGCAGGATGTGGTGGCCATCCTTCTGC
>CAZEAH010000033.1:0-12577 GCA_964510075.1 uncultured Leptospirales bacterium
CCGCGACCCTTCGCTCGGTTACCGGCGTATACGGCAGCCCCCACGTCCAGCACGAGGGCACGACGACGACCTATTCATTCTCCGGCGAGAAAACCTCCGTGCTGGTGCAGCTTACGAAGGTGGATGACCGCCACGAATGCACGGTCCATTATTACGCCCGCTCCCTGTTTAAAATATTGCTTGCCGAATGACCGATTTTTATTCTTGACACAAAAAGGGCCGCGCGACATAGTTGCGCTTCGGTTTTAGAATTCAGCGTAATCGTAAAGGTGGCACAGTGGCGAACATCAAATCCGCGCAGAAACGCATAAAGACCAACGAAAAGAGCCGTCGGAAGAACGCGCAGGTCAAGTCCTCGGTAAGGACCGAGGCCAAAAAGGTGCAGAAGTCCCTCGAATCCAAGGAGGCGAAGGACCCGGCGCTTCTTGCGTCGGTATTCGCCGGTTTCGTGAAAAAAATCGACAAGGCGGCGGCAAAGGGAGTCTTCCACTGGAAGACCGCGGCGCGCAAGAAATCGCGCCTTGCCAGGAAGGTCAACGCGGCGGCGGGCCGCCAGGCCTGACGTGCGGGAGGCTTTTTGACCAAGCACGAGATCGTCGACCAGCTCACCCGCCAGAGCGGCATGAAGCGCCGTGAGGTGGGCTACATTGTGGACAATTTTCTCGAGCTCATCCTTAAAAACCTTGACACGGAAAACAGAATAGAGATAAGGGGTTTCGGCACGTTCAGCAGAGTGCTGCGCAAGGAGCGAAAGGTCTATTCCCCCATAGCGGGAAGAAACCTCGATGTTCCCGCCCGCTCGGTGCTGTCGTTCAAGCCAAGCAAGTCGACTGAAAGAGAAGTGTAATCGGGGCGCTTAGCTCAGCTGGGAGAGCATCTGCCTTACAAGCAGAGGGTCGCAGGTTCGATCCCTGCAGCGCCCACAGAAACGGGGTATTGGCCATCGATACCCCTTTTTACATCATATGCGTCCGCGAAACACAACTTCGTCGGTCCATCCGATCAACAAGATCTTGTTGAGCTTCGTCGCGCTCATTCTCGCGGGCGCGCTTCTGCTGAAAATCCCATTCTCGACAGCGAATGGCATATCGTTCGTCGACGCGCTCTTCACCTCGACCTCCGCGGTATGCGTCACCGGTCTCATCGTACTCGATACCGCAAGGGACTTCACGCTTTTCGGCCAGTCGATCATCCTCGTCCTCATCCAGTTCGGCGGCCTCGGGATAATGACCTTCTCGATCGCGCTTCTGTCCGCCCTGAGCGGAAGCATCTCGATTAAATGGCGCTTCACGTTCGAATCGGTGTACAGCGATCTACGAAAGCTCCCGATCAGGAAACTGCTCGTGCAGATCGTCTTCTACACGTTCGTCGTCGAAACGGCATCCGCCGCAGTGCTGTTCGGCCAGTTCGTCAAGACCCAGGCGCCGCCTCAGGCGGCCTGGAACGCGCTGTTCCACGCGGTGTCGGCGTTCTGCAACGCCGGTTTTTCCACCTACTCGGACAGCCTGGTTGGCTACCACGACAATCCGATCGTGGTGATGGTTGTCGCTACGAACATAATAATGGGCGGACTCGGATTTCTGGTGCTTTCGGAGCTCACACGCACCCGTTTCCGGAGCCGGCGCTTCCTCTATCAATACAGCCTGCACACCAGGCTCGTCATAACCCTTACCGCCGTTTTTATCGTCCTGGGAACTGTCGCCTTCGCCGCGCTCGAATGGAACAACGCGCTTGGTAGCTTCGCCCTGATCGAGAAGATCACCAATTCCTTTTTCCAGTCGGTGACCTGCCGCACCGCCGGCTTCAACACCGTCGACATCGCCTCGCTCAGGGAGACGACGCTTTTCATGATGATTTTCCTCATGTTCACCGGCGGCTCGCCGGGCTCAATCGCGGGGGGAGTCAAGACCACGACCATGGCGGTCGTATGGCTCCTGCTGGTCATGAAATTCCGCGGGCGCGGGCAGATCGTGCTGTGGGGACGCGCGCTGGAACCCGACACGGTGGAGAAGAGCACCTCGCTGTTTATCATGGCGCTCATTTTCGTCTCGACCTCAACATTCTTTCTTCTGCTCGCGGGGACACCCGCCGCGAAAAACGTCTTCCTCTCGGCGCTCTTCGAGGTTAGCTCGGCGTTCGGCACCGTCGGGCTCTCTACCGGCCTCACTCCGGCGCTCAGCGACGCCGGGAAGCTCCTGCTGTGCGCCGTTATGTATATCGGAAGGCTCGGCCCTCTCACGCTGATAAGCGCGCTCACGACGGGGAAAAAACAGCTGGACATCAGCTATCCCGAAGAACATATAATGATCGGGTAGACCATGAAAAAGTTTTTCATCATCGGGCTCGGAAACTTCGGCTTCAACATCGCGCTCACGCTCGTGGAGAACAACTGCGAGGTGCTGGGCATGGATTCCAACCGCGACGCGGTGCAGCACGCCAGGGACTTCATCAGCCACGCCATCATCGGCGACGCCTCCAATAAAGAAGTGCTGGAATCGCTCGCGCTCAGGGACTTCGACGGGGCTATCATCAGCATCGGCCAGGACATGGGAGCGAGCATCCTCATCGCCCTCTACATCAAGGAGATCGGAATTCCGCGCATTATCGTCCGCGCCATATCCGAGGACCACGGAAAAATTCTGAAGATGATCGGCGTGACCGACGTAATCTTCCCCGAAAAGGACATGGCCATCCGCGTCGCGAACAAGCTCGCCCTTAAGAACGCGATGGACTACCTTCCGATTACCGACGACTACGGCATCATCGAGGTAATCCCGCCTAAGAGCTTTATCGGGAAGTCGCTCAAGGACCTGCAGATCAGCACGCGCTTCGGCTGTCAGGTGATCGGGCTGAAGCTGCCGCCGGCGGGCGGAACGGCCGCGGACATCGACGAGAAGAACTACGCGATCAGGATCGCGCCCACCGCGCACGACGTCATCCCGGAGAACGCCGTGATGATCGTGATAGGCAGGCACCAGGACATCGACCGCCTGCAGGGCGCGCGCTGACGCGGCCGCTCAGAGCTCGAAGACGGCGCCCTCCCGCGCGATATCGATATCCAGCACACCCTTCCTGCGCGCGTTCATGCTCATATAGGTGCGCGCGTTTGAGAGCACCGACTCGAGCTTGTCGTCGCTGTAGGTGGGTTCGTGATGGAACAGTATGAGCCTCTTCACGTTGAACCGAAGCGCGATGTCGATTGCGATCGACGCGGAGGAATGCCCCCAGTCGATCTTGTCAATCGCCTCCTCGAAGGTGTACTGCGTATCGAAAACAACCACGTCCGCGTTCCAGAAAAAATCCCTGTACGAGTCGATCTGGTCGATTTCGTCGATGTTGAATTCGCAGTCGCTGGTAAAGACGAACGACTTTCCGTCCTCCTCCATCCGGTAACCGAAGGCCCCTCCCGGATGGCGCATCCGCTTGTTGATGATGGTGACGCCGTTGAGATGAAACGGCGCCTCTTTGTCGAGTATGAAAAACTCCTTGGTCGCCAGCATCGAATCGAGGTTCACCGGGAAATGGGTGAACACCTGCTGGTACTCGACGCGCTCCTTGATGTCGCTGAACGGCGAATAAATGTGGAACCTGTTCCCCCTGACGAAGAAAGGTACGAAGAACGGGATGCCCTGGATGTGGTCCCAGTGGGTGTGCGTGAGGAGGATATTGGCGATCCCCTGTCCGCGGCCGAATTCTCCCCGCATGAGCTCCGCGGAGAGATGGCGGATGCCCGTTCCGCAGTCGATGATAAACAGGTCGTCGTCGGCCGTGCGGACCTCCAGACAGGTCGTGTTGCCGCCGTAGGTCCCGCGGATGGAATACGGGAGCGAGTCGATAAACCGGTCGATGGACTCCTCGGACGAGATGTCCGCCGGCGTGGCCTGCAGAAGCGCCTTGCGTATCTTCTCCCGCATTACGGCGTCGGTCGGCGGGGTCGGGATTGAGCCCCTCACTCCCCAGAAGCGTATTTTCATGTTTATCCCTCGTTCAATCCTTCCACGGCTGCGGCATCCGGGGCGAACCGGCACCTTGCGTGTTCGTATCCGTGTCGGAGCATTTTCGCAAATCCTTTTTAAACATCAGTACAAAAAATAGGATATTTGTATCGGGAAACCGCGAAAAAACTATTGACACCACCGGGCCAGCATCTATTTTCATTCCGGTCTGGCGGGAAGGCCCGGCGTCACCGTCACTCACCCTCCGTCAAGCCACCGTTCACCGGTAAACCGCTCTCAATACAGTTTTCAGATCATCTACACTACGATATACAGGGGTAGCACTATGCAATTCTCCGGGAGAATTCTCAAGGTGAAGCCGTCGGCGACGCTCGCGATAACCGCCCTGGCAAACTCGCTCAAGGCGAAGGGAATCGACGTTATAGGCTTCGGATCGGGAGAACCCGATTTCGACACGCCCGCCCATATCAAGAACGCGGCGATCAGGGCCATCGACGCGGGCAAGACCAAGTACACGCCGGCCGGCGGAATACCGGAGCTCAAAAAGGCCATCGTCGAGAAGTTCAAAAGGGACAACGGCCTTGAATACGATATCGCCCAGGTTACGGTGAACTGCGGAGGCAAGCATTCATTCTACAACCTGATGCAGGTGCTCCTCAACGACGGGGACGAGGTCATCGTTCCCGCTCCGTACTGGGTGTCGTATCCTCCGATAATAGAACTCGCCGGCGGTGTCCCGGTGATCCTGGAGACCACCGAGGAAAGCGGCTTTAAGATAACCCCTTCACAGCTCGAAAAGGCGCTCGGCAAGAAAACGCGCGCGATCATTCTCAACTCCCCGTCCAATCCGACCGGAGCCACCTATTCCCGCGACGAGCTCGAGAAACTGGCGGCCGTTCTCGAAAAGCGCGATATCGCCATCATCTCGGACGACATCTACGAATCCATCGTCTACGACGGCCGCACCTTCACCAACACGGCAAACCTGTCGGACGAGCTGTATAAAAAGACCATCGTGCTCAACGGCGTCTCGAAGGCCTATTCCATGACCGGATGGCGGATCGGATATATGGCCGGCGACGCGGAGGTGATAAAGAAGGTGGAGATTCTCCAGAGTCAGTCCACCTCCAATCCGACCTCCATCTCGCAGTGGGCCTCGGTCGACGCGCTCACCGGAGACCAGTCGGTCATAAGCGCGATGGTGGAGGCCTTCGACCGCAGGCGAAGGCTCATCGTGAACGGGCTCAACTCGGCGCCCGGGGTTTCCTGCCTCATGCCAGAGGGCGCGTTCTACGCCTTTCCGAACATTCGGGGCGTCGAAAAGCTGAAAGGATGGAAAGCCGTTAAGGAAAAATACGAAGGCAGTTCAGTTTCGAGCGCGCTGACCTCATACCTGCTGGAGGTCGCGCAGGTGGCGGTGGTGCCGGGAGTGGAATTCGGCAACGACGACAACATCCGGCTCTCCTTCGCCACCTCCGACGAGAACATCGAGAAGGGCGTCGAGCGCATCAGGGCGGCGCTGGAAAAGCTGGCGTAAGAACCCTATTATATAAAAACAGGCGACGATCATGATCGTCGCCTGTTTTTATCGTCGTTCGTTGTTAAATCATCGACTGCCCGGTGCTCCTTCCCTTCAGAACATCAGTCCCCGGTCTCGTCGGCGTACATGGCGTCGATCTCCGCGGCGTATTTCTTTTCGATCACCCGCCGCTTTACCTTCTGCGTGGGAGTGAGCTCGCCGGAAACCTGCGTCCACTCGGCCTTGATGAGAGTGAACTTGCGGATCTGTTCGACGCGCGCGAACTGCGCTGTGTTCTCGTCTATTTCCTTGCGGAAGAGCTCGAGCACCTTCGCGTTTGTAAGAAGCTCGGTCACCGCGCCGTAGGCGATACCCTGCTGTTTGGCCCACGCTTCGAGCTCGGGGAAGGCCGGAACCACGAGCGCCGAGAGAAACTTGCGCCTGTCGCCGATGACGGCGATCTGCTCGACGTAGCGGCTGTTCTTCACGCTGTTCTCGATGTTCTGCGGCGAGATGTTCTTTCCGCCCGCGGTTACTATAATGTCTTTTATGCGGCCGGTGATCTTCAGGCAGCCGTCCTCGTCGATCATCGCGATGTCGCCCGTGCGGAAAAAGCCGTCGGCGGTGAAGACCTCCTTAGTCGCGGCCTCGTTCTTGTAATAGCCGGCCATCACCTGCGGACCGCGGATGAGGAGCTCGCCGTCGTCGGCGATCTTCGTTTCGGTCCCGCGGATGGCGTGGCCCACCGTTCCCGGTTTGATGAACCACGGCCGGTTGAAATGCGTTACCGGCGAGGTCTCGGTGAGGCCGAAGCCCTCCAGTATTTTCATGCCCATGCCGATGAAGAACTCGGCGTCCCCCACCGAAAGCGGCGCCCCGCCCGAGATGGCGTACCTCAGGCGGTCCATGCCGAGCGCGGCCTTCAGCTTGGAGAAGACGAGCTTGTTCGCGATCTTGTACTTTATGCTTCGTACCGGAAGATCGCGGCACACGCGGTGGAGGTTTTTGGCCGCCTGCGCCGCGGCGAAGGCGAAGATCTTCTGCTTCGCGGGGGGCGCCGAGGTCAGCTTGCCGAGGATACCCGCGTGGATTTTTTCGTAAATGCGCGGCACGCAGATGATGATGGTGGGCCTCACCATGGTGAAGTCCTCCAGGATAGTGCTGATGTCGCGCGCGAAGGCCGTCTTCGCTCCGGTGTACACAGCCCCATGGAAACCCGCGGTGCGCTCCAGCGAATGCGACAGCGGAAGGAAGGAGAGAAAAAGGTCGTCCTCGGTGAGGAGCGGTTTACCGGTCTTGCGGTCCTTCATTTCGAAAAGCGTGTTGTCGACGTTCGAATAGAAATTGTTATGGGTGAGCATGACCCCTTTGGGGTTCCCGGTGGTGCCCGAGGTGTAGATGAGCGTCGCCAGATCGTTCGGCTGAATGGCGCCCAGCCGCTGGTCGAAGGCCGCCTCGTCGGGTCGGGCCTTCCCCGCCGCCAGGGCGTCCTTCAGGCTTATCACCCCGTCGATCTGCATCATCGGCTCGTCGAAGGCGATCAGCTCGGAGATGAGCGGCAGCTTGTCCCGCACCTGAAGCACCTTGTCCAGGTGGTCTTTGGTCCCGACAAGGCAGAGTTTGGAATCAGAATTCTCGAGTATGTACTCCGCCTCCTGCGCCGAGTTTGTGGCGTAGATGGGAACGTCCACCGCCCCTATCGAGTGGATGGCGAGGGCCGCCAGGTGCCATTCATACCTGTTCGGGGAAAAGATGCCGACCTTGTCGCCCTTCTGTATACCCTTGGAAAGCAGGTAATAGGCCAGGTTGTGCACCATTTCGTTCATCTCGGTCCACGAGATATCGACGAATGTACCGTCCTTGTAGTATGCGGCATAAGCTTTACCGGCGAGACGCTGCGCGTTGTTCTGAAAAACCGCGGCAATCGAGATCTCGGGGTACTTTTTCATTAAAAAACCTCCCACATTATCAGGTGTACTGTATTCTGATTCAATCGCGCACCCGGCCCCTTGAGGGATCCCGATACGCGCTGTTCATTCAAAATAAAAACCGGGTCGTTGCCGCATTCCAACGGGAAATGCGCGCACACTACATACTGTCCCGAACCGGAACGGCGGGCCCGGACCTTCCCGGTCGGATGATGAGCGGAAGTCCGGCAATCGGCGTTAGATCGTAAATACTAATTTGCAGTATCATTCGGCACTGTATTGATAATCAATTATGTTATATAATTGTATTACATCATTGGAGCTTCCGGCAAGCACTTTTTCCGACGTAATTATTTTTTCGCCGGAAGAGCGTCCGCGGCGCGGCGGGAGGCGTCGAACCGGCCGGCCCGCATGCGGAAATTCATTCTTGACCACAGCCGGTCTGTGGCATAGGAAGAGTGACACCGGGGCGGAATTCATGAAAATCGTCTATTATACATCGGGGGTTACGGGGTCGGGGCGCGTGGTGCGCGGCATCGCGATCGCCAACGCGTTCAGGCGTAGAAATATCCAGTGTACCTTCACCATACTTCACAGCTCACGTTTCTGTTTTCTCGCGGACGGTTTCGCCGACCAGGTCGAGATACCGCTCGAGGATGAGCGCGCGCACTCTGTCGATGGATATCAAAGCTCGGCCTTGTTTCGAGAGCTTACACGGCTCGATCCCGATATTCTGATAGTGGATCTCGTCTGGTTCACCCTTCATAACTTTATCGGTGGGCTCCGGTGCAAAAAGCTCTTTCTCCTTACACAGATCGCCGATGAGCGGTTCTTCTCGATTAAACTGACCAATGGTGCTCTCCATTTCGAACCGGACCGATTCGACTTCATGGTGCAGGCCGAACCGTTACCGGTCGATATCGGGGCGCGGAAGATCAATCCCATCATTCTGCGGAATCGCGACGAGATTCTGCCCATGGAAACCGCCCTGGACCGACTCAAGCTCAAACAGGGTGACGGATTACAGAACTGCCTGTTCGCCTACAACGGCGAGCCCGGGGAGATCGAAGCCATTAAAACGAAATACGCTTACCTGAAGGGCACCGGATACCGGATGCTTTACTCCACCAACTATGCCGGCCGCGGCCATTTCCCGATCGTCGATTACTTCAACGCATTTGATTTTATCATCAGCGGGGCGGGCTACAATTCCTTCTGGGAGATCATCTATTTCGACAAGGAAGCGGCCTTCGAGCCGGTTGCGCGAACATTCGAGGACCAGTGGTGGCGCGTAAGCGAGTGCCAGGAATACTATTTCAAGGGAACCTCTAAAAATTAAAACTTTTAGCAATATCAGAAATCGTAACCCTTGATTTAATCAGGAGTTGCAACTTTATCAACCTCAAAAATGTTAATTAATAGAGGTTCCCTCAATATAAACGGGGCCGACCAGCTTGTGGAATTGATCATGGGGTTGTAACAATCACGATCCCCGTTCGGCACATTCTTATTCAACCGGAAGAACGCTGAAACCCTCGGCCCTTGCCGACTCGCGGAGCCTCTCGTCGAGACACACGAAATCATAACCGGTGGCGCGCCGTTCCGCCCATGCGATGGCGGCGGCAAGCTGGAGCGCGTCGGAAGCCCGCAAGGGGTGACGCAGCAGAACCTCCCCCGCTATGGCACGAACCTCTTCCACGGGTTGAATTTCGTGCCATGACGATGCCAGTACGGAGAGAACCGCCCGCAGACGCGTTTCGTCGACGCCGGATATTCCCCCCTCGCGCCTAAGCCGGGCGAAGGCCGACCGGCACTCCACGTCAGTTCCCCACCATACGATCAGACCGGAGTCCTTCCGCACGATAGCTCGCATCGTATCAGTGCGGGGCTCGTCAATACAGAGCGGAATGAGCGCCGAGCTGTCCCAGAATTTCACCTTCCCTCACCCCGCTCTTCGACGAGCGCCCCCAGGGCACGCCCCCGCGGGTCGGCCGGACGGGGCATCTCCCAGAATTCGCCAGCGAGGCGTTTACGGCCGGGCCGCAGCACCCCGGATTTCACGAGCGAAGCAAAACGCTCGTTTTCGCCTTCGGCGCCACGTTTAATCGGCACAATTTTAGCGACCGGCCTGCCCCTGTCGGTTATTATAACCTCCTCGCCGGCCCTTACCGCGCGCAGGTACTCGCTGAGCGAGGCTTTCAACCGTGATATCGCTATCCGTATCATATTATGGGCTGTATAGTCATTTTATTATGACTATAATAGTCTTTTTATTCAAGAATGTCAAGAACATTCGAAGATGGCGCCGATATGTCCTGGCCCCTTCCCCCGGGAGAAAATTTATTCTTGCATGTGTTGTACCCACCGAACATCATTCGGGCAATGGATTCCATGGCACCATCGGACCATTCATCCGTAACCGGCCCGCGACGCGTCACCGGCATCGACGCCCTGCGCGGCATCGCCGTCATTCTTATGATCCAGCAGCATCTGCTCGCCTGGCTGTGGGACGCGCCGAGGGTCGCGTTTCCCGACCTCGTGCGCGCCTATCCGCTGTCCATGGGCCTTAACCTTCTCGGCAACCTGGCGGCCCCGCTCTTCATCACGCTGGCGGGCACGGGCGCGGGCCTCTTCCTCGACCGGCCCGGCGCGCGCGGCCGGACACTCGTTATGCGCGGCGCGTGCACCCTGCTCCTGGGAATCGCGCTCAACATCCTCGCGCCGTACTGGTTCGCTCCCGGCACGTGGTACGTTCTGCACCTCATCGGCCTGTGCCTCATGCTGGCGCCTCTTCTCGGGAAAGCCCCTTCGCCGGCGCTCCTGCCACTCTGCCTGGGGGTATTCGCGGCCGCTCCGCTCGTTCAGACCTTGCTCGGCACACCCATCTATCTGCCGGAAGTACGCCTCAACGACGCCTCGCTGCCCGGCGGGATTGCACGGCTCGCCCTGGCCGAGGGGCACTTCCCCGTATTGCCGTGGACGGCCCTTTTTATACTGGGGATGATCGCGCACCGATTCGCGCGGACCCCCGTGCGCGTGCGCGTATTTATGCTGGCCGCCGGTCTTGTCGCCGCGGGCGCGACGCTTGCCCTTTTCTATCGCCAGGGCCATGCCTTCGCCACCTACGGCCCGCTGTACCGGGCCTTCGTCTTCGCGCCGTATTTCTTCCCGCCGCATACGCCGCTCATGCTCGTGCTCGCCGGGACGGCCCTTGCAGGCGCGACGGGGGCGGCAGCGCTCCCCGGAGGCCGAAACGGCATCGTGCCCCGTGTTCTCGCGCGCTTCGGCCGCGCGCCCCTCTCTCTGCTGTTCGTCCACGTTTTGCTTTTCAACACGCTCGCGCATTCGCTCGGACTGTACAGGTCCTTCTCGGTTGCGGGCTCGTGGCTGATAATAACGGGTTTTCTGATTGCAACGGCGGCCGTGCTCGGCCCCTGGTCGCGGAGCGGGTATGGCTACGGTCTCGAACGGCTGGTGCGATTGCCGGAGCGCTATCGTATTCGCTGAAAGACGCCGCGCCATAATGTGGGATCGGATCGTCGACAGGCCCGCGTGCCCGACTCCTTTACCCGGGTAAAATTCCCACACGCCTGCCGGGAATAAATTTATTGCACTTTTACGGCATCCTGTTTATATTATTCTGCGGAAGGCGACACATATAGATATCCATCGCTCCTTTGCCACGCCTCCCGAGTTTTTGAAACACGAGGTACTTCGATGAAACGCACGGGGATTGCGGCTTTTCTGGTTATTCTGGCGCTTGCGACAGGACTCACGCTTTTCAATCGCTGCAGCGGCGGGGATATGGCGACGGTGAGGATCGAGTTTGGTAAAGAAAGCCAAGCATCGCTCTTTAAAACTGAACACCGCCTGTTCAATAAAATCGTTTCGTTATTCATTACTAACGCATATGCGACTTTAGGCTGGCAAAGCGACTATGAATCCATCAGCCTGACCGTCAGCGGAGAGGGCATGGCACCTATAACGGCAAATATACCGCCCTTGGCAAGCTCGTATACGATTGAAGTGCCATCGGGCTCTAACAGGACGTTTACCGTCACCACTGCAACTACCGTAGGGGATGTTTACACCAACTGGGGGGGAGTGTCGACCATTTCACTGGCCCCATCCGAATCCGCGACTGTTTCAATTGTAATGAGACCGATGACGGCAATCAGTAACATATATGGCTCTGCATACCCAACCGTTGAATGGCATTCAGTAACGGGTGCGACAAGCTATAATGTTTATCGATCTATTGAAGGAGGCTCTTTTATTCCGGTTGGCAATCCGACCAGTCCTTCATTTAACGACACAAGCGCAACAGCCTATGGAACAGTATATTCGTATCGCATCAGTGTGGTAACAGTTTCGGGTGAGGGATTATTGTGTGGAGCGGATTCTCACATATTACCCAATCCATGACAGAAAAACCTGATTGAGTAATTTTAACCGCGTGGGATGAAAGCTTCCACGGTATAACTTAATACACCTCGTCATGACTTCCGATATCGACAGGTACGACGACATCATCCTCGACGATAAAAAGCAACGAAAGCCTGTACGAAATATTTATCGAGACGGAATATAGTTCCGACAGCGGAGCATGGAGCCTGTGCAGACGTAAAGATGGATGGAAGGGATTCAATTCGAGGAGCTTGAGGGTTTTTTCGTATTGAGGTATCAGATCGGGGTGTTTTTTAACAAACCTGCGCGCCTTTTTTATGTAACCGTCGGTATACCGTATCTCAGCCACGGGTGATTCTCTTTATATGCTTTTCAACCGTTTCCTTCGTATACCTGCCCTCTTTAATTTCCCGTTTCGTTTCGATCAGCGCGTTTTCGAGCTCGCACTCCCTCAGGCGGTTGTACTTCTCTATGGGAATGACGACATATCTGTTCTTCCCGCGAACGGTCACAACCACCTCTCCGCCGCCGGAGGTCTCTTCGTCAAGGATGGAAATTCCCCTCGTTTTAAGTTCGTTCGCCGTGATTATCGTGGCCATAACCGCATCCTCTCTTATGCTATCAATAATACTATTAATAGTACTATTTGTCAATCACATTGTTGATCTAATCCGATCGGGAATTTTCGAAAAGCCTGAGATCAATTGCTTGAACAGGGGGTTGCCCCCCTGTTCAAGCACCCGGAGAAGGATTGAAGCATTTAATAG
>CAZEAH010000034.1:0-9595 GCA_964510075.1 uncultured Leptospirales bacterium
CGCTCATTCCCCTCCGAATGCCCTGGCGATCGCGTTCGCCATGAGCGTCTGCTTGCGATTTTCCAGCCACTCCACGTCGGCGAGCATGCCGTAATACTCGTCATCGGACAGCTTCGAGATATCGACGGCGGGGAAGTAGTGGCGAATGAGCACGTCGCCGCCGGCTCCCCCGCCGAGATCGAGCTCCCGAAGCCTTATAACTTTTTTGCGCGCGCCTCCCGTGTCACCCTGGACAACTCCAGGAGCTTCTTGGCCAGGGGAACGGACAATCCCCACGAACGCTGCAACACGGCCTGAAAGACGTTCGGCTCCGGATAGAGCACGGTGAGCATACAGAGCTGGACGTTACTCTGCATCTCGGTCATATCCTTGCGGCTCGAGCGTTCCAGGTCCTCCCGCGTGGGTATCCGGAATATACCGGAGAAATCGTCTCCCTCGTCGCCGGGCACTTCTATCAGCCGCACGCCGCCGGCGTCCTCGTACTGATTCTTCCAGTCCTCTATCCGCTGCGCGAGCTCCTTGAGCTTCGCGTCGGATAGCGGTTCGTAAACGATTTCCATGCCGCCTCCTTATATTTTCACTTTCTGGACTTCGCCCACGATTACGAAAGGCAGGTCGACCAGGAACCGCTTGTCCTTGGCCTTGCCCTTAAAGCCGTCCTCTTTGAAGACGCACTGGGTAAGCACGTGGACGATGGTCGGCATGTCCTCGGCCTTCTGAGTGGCGATGATCGGAAACGGCGGAAGCTTGAGGATGTCGTAGCCGTACGCCGCCGCGAAATCGATGATGCTGGCGTACTCGGCGCCGGACACCGTCACCTTCCCTTCGCCCTTGATCTCGCCGCGTCCCCATCCGGTGGGCTCCTGGCCGTTGCCGTGGAACACCTCAATCTCCTGGGTGCGCTTGTACTCGAAATCATCGATGTTGATGAGGAGCCTCCCCATCAGCGTGATGTCCACCTTCGCCCATGAATATTCTTCTACGCTCATGGTCCCCTCCTATTCCTTGCGATAGCCGACATCGACGGTGATCTTCTCCATCGTGCCGATCTTGTAGACGTGGATGCGGCCGTACACTTCGCCGCTTCCCGCGACGTCCTGGTTGGGATCGATCTCGAACTCGTGATGGTCTATCTCCTTGTCGCCGCGGATCTCCATCTGGGCCGAGACGGCGTTGTCGACTTCCGCCTTCAGGTTCTGTATCCCGCCGATGCCCGCCTCGGGATGCGCCGGGCTTTCCAGGAAGCGCATCATCCGCACCCGCGCTATGCGGCGGACCTTGTCGATGGGCCGCAAGTCCTGCACCCGGTGGTAATCCGAGGTCTCGTCGCTCATCAGGTTCGCGTGCGAGATGTAGATGCCGGGGTAGTTGTCGTAGTGCGTGGCCACTGTTAGGCGATTGTCGTCCATCACGTCGAGCCACGAATCGCCCGCGTCCTTGCTCGAGAGCTCGACCCAGTCGCGTATCGCTGAGATGGTGAGGAAGGCGAACTTGTCGACGAAGCCTGCCGACTCGTGAACGCGGGCGCAGGCGATCTTTGCCGCGAGCACCCATGCCAGGTTTACATACGATGAACTGAGCGTCGAGAGCCCCTCGAGCGGCATCACGATAACACGCCGATGGGTGAACGCCTTGGCCTCGTTTATGCGGTCCATGGCCCATTCGTCGACGGTCTCCTCATCACCGCGCGCCGCCGCCTCGAGGATGAAGAAAACGAGGTGGTGGTACAGCTCCTCCCAGTCGTCGGCGATATCGCCGCATGAGGTCCAGAACGACTTCGCCGTCGCGCCGACCACGTGGATGAAACGCACGTCATAGATCTACTTCGCCGCGCGGATCGCTTCGAGTACGTTCGCGACCGACGCCGTGGGGCCCGTCGCCGTAACGCGCCATACATCGCCGGCGATGAACGAGCCGTTGGCCGGTTCCCCGGCGGTGAAGGTGATGGTGCATCCCGCGCCCAGGTTGATGGCCACTCCGGCCGCCGGGGTGACGATTTCGTCGCTCCAGCTCTTGCCGCCGTCCTGGCTCTTGCGGTAGGTGGCCGTTGCGGGCGCTCCGCCGGTGAGGATCTCGAGCACTAACTCGCGGTCTCCGGTCGGCGTTCCCGCAGCGGACGCCGTGGCAGTACCCGTTCCGGTCTTTTCGGGGGTCCCCACCGATCCCGGTACGTCGTTTTCAGGACGGCAGAAGAAGAGCTTTGGCGGCGTCTGCTTTTTGTCCTTGCTGAATTCGCCGTAGTACGTCTCGATCGCCTCGAGCAGAACGCCGGAAACGAGAACCTCCTTCGCCTCGCGGTACGATGATACTTCATACACCTGGTTGGCGATGCCTCCCTCGGCGACTCCCACCTTCAGGTGAACGCCGTCGGCGCCTTTGGGCAGATTACCCAGCGCGCCGTCCACCAGGTTGACGATAACGTCTCCTCGTGCCATATATCCTCCTTACCCGTGCCGGGTTTTTCCGAATTGCTTCACCGCGCGATCGAAGTCGCCGCGTTCGATCGGCGCGGACCAGTCGGAGCGGATATCCGCGCACGCGCCGCGCGCAAGCGCCTTGTCCACTCCGAGCTCCCGTGTCCACTCGGCCCATGTCCGGGCCTCGCGGACCGACGCCGATGCCCTCCTTACGGATGTCGCCGCGGAAAGATTGGGTTCGGACTTACCATCGACGGCATTCGCCTTGTCGTCTTTATCGCTCATGGATTCACCTCCACGTTGTATTTGTCGAGGTCGGCAGGCAGGGCCGTCGCCGTCTCGGTTTTGTACACGCCGTCGACTACGGTCACCCTGCAGAAGGCCATGTATAACCCGTCGAGGATCAGCTCCTCGTCGTCGAGAACGCCGAACGGACCGACGTCGATCCCGATATGGCTTCCGTCGGTCGCCGCGAAGCGCCGACAGCCCGCGACCTGGTCGACGAATTGCGAGAGGAAGCCTTTATAGCTTCCGTCGTTTTCAATGAAGTCGTAGATATCGCGGCTGTAAAAATCCACCTGGTAGACGGATTCGGCGTCGTACAGCCTGCGGACCTTTGTTATCGCGTCTCCCGAAAGGGAACTGCGATCGTACCCGCCATGGAATGACGCGCGGCCGGGCAGGTAACGAAGAGCGGCGCAGGGGGCGCTTTTCGCGACGTCCGCGGCCTTCGGATAGATCTCGAAGAACTTCCCGGCCAGCGGAGTTCCCGAACCGTCGCGGCCGGCGATTCGCTCTTCCACGATCTGCTTCAGATAACGAATGTGGTCGGCGATCATGGAGCGAATACCTCCCGGTATCCGGCCTCGAGGACTTCGGCGACTTCCTCGCGGCTCTCGTCGAGGGCCGGAGCGACGTGGGGCCGCGGCGGCAGCGCGCGCGGCCCGTATCCGAATTCCAGCGCCCGCCCCTGGGGATGGTTGGTCCCCACGTGCACTTCATTCCACGCGATTCGATCGACCGCGAACGACGCGAAATAATCCCCTTCGGCGATCAGCGTGAGCGGGGACTGTTTCTTCAACGCCTTCCGTTCCACGGTCGACGGAGCCAGGGGAGGCCACGCCCATTTCTGGTCGCGTATGCCCTTCACGATGTGCGCGCGCACGACTTCTCCGGCTTCCTCGAGCGGGCCGGCCATGGTGTCCTCCATGCGGTCCCTGAAGTCGCCGAGAATGTCGAGCAGCCGGTCGAAGTTCCCGTCCATCACTTCACTCTCGATAGGCCGATCTTCGTCCGATCGGCGATGAATGACTCGTAGCGGTCCGCGGATACCAGCCGGTAATCGACGCCTCCGGTCACCGCGCCTTCGGCGTCGACGTCGCCGCCTATGTTCACCAGGTCCGTTTCGGCGATCGACTCCGCCGCCGAGGCGTCCATCCAGACCAGCGCGTCAATATCCGAATCGACACCGACGCGTCTCTCGCTCCGTTTTCCCGTGACGAGGTAGATGTCGCAATTCTCAATCGCCTGGCCCGCGTAAACCACCGAGCGGGGCGCGGCGTTGAGAAAGCCCGCGGGGACACTCGTCGACTGGCGCTTTATGATGACGCGCCTGACGGCGAGTTTGTTCCACGACCTCAGCGTTCGGCGGTCGATGTCGGCGGTCCGGATCATACAAGGTACTCCGCCACCGCGCAGTAGGCGGCGTCCGCGAACATCTGGAGCGTGCGCTCGTAATCCTCGCGCGAGTACAGCGCGATCGACAGCCGCGTTCCGCTGGGCAGGGTGATGTCCTTCTCGACGCCCGTCACGGCGACGCGCGCCATCTGCCCGGTCATCGCCGCGTCGACGAGCGACCGTTCCGCCTCGCGGATCGCCGCGGCCCGGTCGGGATCGGCCGGCGTCTCGCTTCCGGCGTCCGCGTACGAGTCCGCGCCGACCCAGCCGCGCAGCCGTCGCTCGATCCGCGCGGCCTCGGTCTCGACGAAGCGCTCGTATGCGGTTTTCCCGGTGTCATCCTTCACCGCATCGTCGAGACCCAGGGCGTCGCCCGGCCAGGCCGCGCGTATGTCCTGTATATCCGTGAGCATCACTTCACCTTGATCTCTACCTTGCCGCCGCTGATGTTCACTCCCTTGACCTTTTTCCCCGCGAGCGCGTTTTTAACGTCGGTATGGTTGTCGACCGCGGCGAGGATATCGTCCTCGGTCGCGTCCGCCGCTATCTCGATCTCGGCGACGTGCTCGCCGTTGACCGATACGACCACCAGGCCCGGACGCGACGCGGTGGGCCGCGCGGCATCCTCGGCGCGCGCGATCAGCACGAGCTCGCCCGAGGCGATCTTCTGCTCCACGAAGGGCGTGGCTTCGAGATCGAACACCGCGTCGGTAACGGGCCTTCCCGCCCCGTCGCGGGGGGGAAATATCTCCTGCTTCCCCTCGATGTCGCAGAACCCGCATCCCGCGGCCGCGATTGCCTGCTTAATCCTTACTTTCACGTTACCCATTCCGTTATCCTCCCGTTCCGTGTCCGGCTAGAACGTTACGTTCAGCATTCGGGCGGCTTCCGGGAAGAGCTTGGCATAGCCGCTCACCTCGCTGACGACCGCGGTTTCGATCTGCCTGTTGATGATCTTGTCGTACTCGACGAGCGAACCGCCCTTTTCGTAGACCTCCTCCAGCGCGGCCTTCGCGTCGAGCGCGATGATCTTGTTCGCGGGGACGGCCGAACACTTTTTCGGAGGCTCGGGCATCGACGGGCCGGTCTTGTCCTTGTACTCCTCGAGGTTCAGATACTTCACCCGCATCGCCTTGGGGGCGATCATGAGCGTGGGCTCGTGGTATTCGAAGTCCTCCAGCAGGTTGACGATATCGGCGTAAGTAAGCGTGCCGGAAGTCGCCGCGTTGACAGTCTTGATCGGGTTGGAGTTGCCGTCGCCGTTGATGAGCACGCCGACCGCGTCGGCGACCTTGTCGCGCGCGATGTTGCGACCCAGCACCTTCATCGTGATCACGAACACGTTCACCTTAAGCCGCCGTACGACCTCGTACGTGGCGTCGATCTGATATCCGTGTTTGGATATCTTGATCGCCTTGTCCTTGAACTTGATTGTCACCTTCGGGAACTGTCCCCGTTCGACGACGCGCCGCGCCGTTGCGGAGGAGTTGTCAAGGTCGACCTCGGCCCCTTCATAGACGGCGCCGGCGATCCCGGTGCTGGTCGCGATGACGTCCTTGAGGGTGGCGAAGCTCGCCAGCTCCTCTAACATGCCCAGGCGCACCGCCTCGTTGATCGTTTCAACGAAGAGTATTCTGTTCTCTTCGGTCTTGAAAAACTCCTCGACCAGGGCCGCGTGCGCTCCGGAGAGCGCGATCCCGCGCGCGGCGAGCTGCTGGGCCAGCGGCGAGAAGCCTTTCTCCTCGTACTCGAGGTTAAAGTGTTCGTGCCGGCGCATGAGCTCGGAAAGGGTAAGTCCTTTCTCCTTGCACTCCACGAACATCTCTTTAGACAGATTTATACGCTCGAAATTCATTGTAGTCCTCCTCAGTTTTTACCGTGCTCAGCCCAGGTAAATGATCAGCGTACCCGCGGTCGAGTCCACCTTCGGCACCAGGTATTTTTTCCCGGTTCCGGCCTCGGCCGGCGTCTTCACGCCGCCGTTCGCGTCGGCCACCAGTTCGACCTCCGCTCCGACGCTCGGCGCCGAGCCCGAGTAGGTCACGGTCTTGAATCCCTTCTGGGCGACGACGCCGTACGCGTTGTCGTTGTCGATCGTCTCGAGCACGCCCAGAATCTTGTTCTCGGCCGAACAGAGCGCCACGGTCTCCGCCGACGAAAACTTCACCACCTTGCCTTCGTCACGGCCGCGCTCTATACCGGCCGCGAGTTTCCAGGTCGCGTTGTCCTGGATTCCGTCAAATGCTATGGGAAACATACTGCTCCTCCTTGTCAGCGTTTTCGTTGCGTCCGATTATATCGCGTAATCGGCGGCGTTCACCGCGCCCTCGTCGCTCTCCTTCGGCGTTCTCGCGGCGCTCCCGCGCGTCATAGACGTCCCGCATTTGGGACACTTCGCCGGGAACAGCTTCTCCGACTTGGCGCGATACTCGTCGCGGAATTTCTTCGCATCCTCGAGGGATGCGTTCTGGATCGTCTTTTCGAGCGCTTCCGTGAGCGTTTCGCTCCCCTCGGAAAGCTTCGCGAACTTGACCGCCTCCGAGCGCACCTCGGTGAGATAGGCGTCGCCCATCGCCGCGCGCGTCGCGAGCTCTCTGCCGAGCTCGGCGCTCGCTTCCTTCCCGGCGAACGTCGCGGTAAGGATCGCGCTCTGCGCCTCCAGCTTTTTCGCCAGCTCCTCATACCGGTTTTTCACCTCGTCGATGAACCGCGACTGCAGCGCCTCGTCCAGCTCGACCGCCTCGGCCGTAGCCGAAAAGCCGAAGTGAGACGGCATAAGCCCGAAAAGGGCCAAACACTGTCGTGTAAGCTTCATGCTGCTTCCTCCTGATTCTTTGTTCGTCTTTTTTCCGGGCCCGGACACCCCGTCCCCTCCGCCCTGGTTCGCGCTTAATCGCTTGGCGTACACATCGGCACCCTGCCACACCAGTGATATCTCGCCGTACGATACGATGTTCGTTACGATCAGACAGACCGGCTTCCCGTCGATCTCCTCCCCGAAGTGATACCAGAAATCAGCCAGGTCCGGATGCGACTTCTTGTATTCGAAATACACCTCGACGCTTGCGCTGTGTATCGCGCCTTCCTTGATGCCGGCCACGACGCGCGGCGACCACTCTTTGTTGATGCGCAGGGTCACGTTTATTCCCGGAGGGATGTCGGTCGAATCATCCCACCAGGCCTTCACGACGGTGCCGTGCCACGCGGTGACGTCGGTGTTGTGGTTGGCGTAGACGGTCTGACCCTGCATCATACGGACCGATTTTTTCAACACGGCCGCGTTCGAAAAATCCAGGCCTCGATCGCGGATGAGCGTCGCAGACAAGGCACGGAACGGCGCGAAGAGATATTCCTCGTCCTCGTCCATGGAAAGCGCCGCCTCGATATCCGTTTCCTTTTTCGCGGCGAAGCGTATGGGCTTGAACATCCGAAGCGAGGCCACCCCCCGGTCGAGGTCGACGCAGAGCCCCTGCTTTCTCAACTCCTCCAGGCGCGCCTTCAGTCGTTCATCCATGTCCCCTCCATTCTCAGTGCATAAAAAAACCGATAGCCCCGTGAAAAGCGCGGCACTCGGCCTCGTTTTTCACGGTACTATCGGTTATGGCGTACAATCTGTATGTCGCGCGTCCGTGGCCCTTTCTTGACGGCTCTTCAGGCGCGCGGGAACGTGTTTAAAACTGTTTAAAAACCGTTCAGGCTACATCGATATATCCAGGGGGCTCACCCCCCGAAAATCGGCCTTATTTCGCGTCCTCCGGAAGTCGACCAGCTTAAGCCGCTCGGTCATAATACAGCTCCTTCGCCAGGTCCCGCACGTGGGCGGGAATCCGCTCGAGCGGAAACGTCCCCAGCGCGATCCTGTCGATATTCCACGCCCAGTGCTCTTCCGGATCAGGCTCGTCACCGAATCCGTGAATCACCTCGGCGATCTCCCCGGCCCTGATTACAATCTCCCTGTCGATCTCCATCATGGCGCTGGTAATCTCAAAACCGTTCCGATCATAGCTCTCGCGAAAATCGGCGATCTGCTCGGTCTCGCAATCAAGCTGTTTGCCCACATAAAGCAGTCGGTCTTTCAGCAGCCCGATATAATCGTCTTTTTCAATGCCGTGGTCGCTCATTGTATTTCCACCAGGTACGTATATTTATCCGCCTTGTATGTGGATCTCCGATTAAACGTCAATATCTTCCCCGCGTCGTTCAGGAGCAAATATTTTTCCGACTTCGTGTCGCGCACGATCCAGAACGGCGCGTCCCCTTCAAGATAAGTATATATTTTATCATAACTTTTCAATAAATTTTTAAGCGCCGCGTCGTATCCTTCGCTTTTGAACTCATGCCCGTGCTTTTCCCGGTGATATTCATGGCTTCCGCGCTCCGTACCGTCGGACCATTCCCTGGGTTCCGTATCCCACCAGGACGTCTTCACCCTGCCATCCATCTTCGAGAGCAGCTCGTCCCGCGACAATTTTTCGAGCGCCTGTGCGCGCCGCGTCGCGTCGTCATTCTTCGCGTCGAAGGCGAGCTCTCCGGAGAAATTCCCGCCCGACGATTTGCGCACCGTCATCCGCTTCGCGATCACCGTCGTCGTCCTGCAGCGACCGTGATACGGCGGGAGCGGCGTCTTGATCTGGCTCATTATCTCGTCCGTCGAGAGTCCCGCGTAAGCCGTGGCGTCCGCGTCGGTCGGCCAGGCGAAACGCTCGGTCAGCTCGTCCATGGGCGTGTCGAGAACCTTTCGCACATGGTCGGCCAGGAACTTCACCTCGATCCGCCTGCCGTTCATCTCGCGGCATATGCGGCTGGTCTTGTTGTCCAGGATCGCCACGATCTCCACCTGGGCGATCCCCAGTCGCTCGTACGACAGCGTGCGCCCCATGTTCCGGCTCTTGTTGACGCCGTTGCGTACCACCAGCTCGTAATAATCCTTGATGTATGGATGCTCGAACGCGTCGCCCATCTTCTCCCGCATCCGCTCGACGACCTCCTTGTTGTACGCCCGAACGCCCTTGAGCTCGTCTTCGATCACCTTCCGGATGTCGCCGGAATAATGCCGGAACTGCCCGCCGACAAAGTACTGGTCGTGTCGGGTGAAGAAGTCGAGCGCGTTCGCATCGGTTACCTTCCACTTCGCGTCGCTCCAGTCGCGCCCGAGTCCCAGCGTGTACGCCTCGCCGAGATGCCGCTCGATTATATCGCGCGCGTCGGCGGGCAATTCGGTGCCGAGTTTCAGCCCGCAATAGTTCATGATGCGCCCGGCGGCGTCGTCGCGGTCGAGAAATATCTCGAAGCCCGCGAGGACCTCGCCGTACTTTACACGATAGATTTGAAAGAGCTTTCCGAGATACGCCTCTTCTATCTCGGTCAACCGCGCGTCATCGGGCTTTTTTTTTTCGCCAGCGCCTCGCGCGCAATGGAAATCACCGGCCGCGAGAATTCGTATCGCCCCGTCCCTCGATTGTACTCGAACTCGATACGTGAGAACGAACCCTCCGCGCCGT
>CAZEAH010000034.1:9695-12396 GCA_964510075.1 uncultured Leptospirales bacterium
TCGGTGGTGGAATACGCGTATCCCAGCAGTGCGGGATCGATATTGAGGCCGGAGGTGAAACCCTGTTGCGTGGCCTCCATGATGTCCTTCATCTGCCCGACATTCTTCGATACCGCCTTATGCTCCAGGGTCACGTTCGGCCCCGTGATTGCCAGGCCCGTCTTCATGTTCTTGCGGTACATCTCGTAGTACCGCTCGAGCTCCTTCCGGGCGCGCTCGCGGAACTCGTTCTCCACCTCGCCAAGCTTCGGCTTGATGTCAACGACCATGTGGGTGAACCCCAGTATCCCCCAGAGCAGCGTGAACTCGTCGATGCCGTTCCACTGTTTATCCTGCCGCATGATCATGCGCAAAGCCGAGAGGAAGGGCGGTATGGCATACGGGCTGTCCTCCTCGGTGAAGAGAGGGATGTATGAAAACGTCTCCTCGTTCAGTTTGATCTGCCGCGCCCCCGCGTGCTGGTACGGCACGTAGCGTCCTTCTTCGAAACGGAATCGGATCGATGAGGTCTTGACCTGGTAGACTTCCTCTACCTCATTCAGACCCAGCGATGGCGCCGTCTCCTGGCAGAGCGCACCTTTCACGATGATCTGTCGGAATTGTTGATTGATGAAGCCGTCCGCGCCTGCATTGCTGGGGAAGGCGTTGCGCGCCAGGGCATTCAGCTCCTCAAGAGCAGCAGCGGCCGCGGCCTCGCTACCGGTGAGCTCCAGGCCATGCCCCACATTTCCCAGTGACACTATTTTCTTGACTACCTGACTAACGTCGGGATGGAAAATAGCGAGCCAGGACAACACGTCGATGAATTCAAACTGGTATCCCGGATACACTTCGCCGTACTGCATGTAGCTCCGCAGGTCCGTCAAAAACGAGCCGCGCTGTGCCCGTTCGCCGTCGAGCGCGAGCGTCTCGCCCCGCCGGAACAATCCGGAAGCGAAAGATTTCAGTGTTGAAACAATACCCATGCGCCACCTCATGCGAATATCGGGTCTACCGACGGCACGAATACCCCCTTGCCGATCCGGAACGCGATGAACGCCGAGTTCATCGACATGCCGTAATGATTGTTTATGCGCCGCTTATACACCGTGATATCATACCCGTTCTTGTCTTGTTCCTTCTCCTTCTCGAGGTTTTTAATCTGCATCTTGAACCGTTCGTATACCTCGATTTCGCCGGGCTTCAGGAGCTTCGGATTCGGCAGCTCAAAAAAACCTTCCCTAAAAATCCCGGACATCTCGTCTATCGATTCGGTACGGTCGTGCATCACCACCGGTACCTCGTATTCATCTTCGCCCTCGGTTTTCTGGCGGAGGGCGTCGCCCTTGAAATACTGCATGGCTCCCCATCCGGGATATTTTCTCAGAAGCCGTTTCGCAAGGTCTTTATACGGCATCGCGTCGATAACAAAAAAGCTGTTGTAGTGCTCGATCAGCCAATGGAAGCGATCCTCTTCATCGGCGAGCACTTCCTCGCAGTGAATGAGACGCAGGCGGCTTCCTGTCCAGCCCCACACCGTCACGTGGCATACATCTCCCACGTCGATTCCCATGAAGCTCGAATGGGCCATCTTCTCGAAGCCGTGCTTCCCCTCCGCGTTGGTGATAAGCATATCACTAAAGGGGCACATCTCCGGATCGAAGTATGGCCGGCCGATGAGCGATATCCAGACGTTCTTTTTCTCCGATGATAGCACGGCCTTCGTAAATTTGTTATAAATGAATGTCGTCGAGACCGTGCTGCTGAAAAGCTGCGATATCTGAACGCCTATGTGCTCCTTCGACCTTGCCGGATATTTCGGAACGAATGTACCTTTGGTGGTGTCAAGTTTTCGCTTGCATCTGGTGCAGCCGATAAAGGCCGTAAATGAATCTCCCTTGCCTTTGTGCATCAGGTTCTTCGGGAATCCCTCAACGATGTTATTCCATCGCCCGCATGCGGGACATTTCACATGCCAGAACCTTTGATCCGAAAGCTTGAATCTCCGGTCGATACCATAGTCCGGGCGTGAGGGCTGTGAGAGCTCCATGATGAGCTTTAGGAGAGAATGCAGGATTCTGTCCTCGGCAAAGATAAGGTTTTCCTGGTCTGCTTCATCCACTTCATCCAGGACAAGAATATCCGCATCGACGGACTTGACCTTGCGCTTTGAAAAGACACCCCGGAAATATATTGAGGACTTCCCGATCTGCTTGAGGCCAAGATTATCCGCCTTGTCGTATCTCATCTTCGCGCTCAGATATTCCGAATTGTCAATCATGGGATTGCAGCGGTCCTGGGCGAAGTCACGCACATCATCATCTGTTGGAAAATAATAAATCCCCTTGAGCGCGTACTTCTCCGCAAGGTATAATACCCTGATCAGCGCCCAGGTTGATAGCGCCATCTGTCCCGCTTTCTCGGCGGTTATACGCGGCCCCTCCGGAATGTTATATATCTCCCGGAGGTATTCATGGCCGTCGAACGAGAATGGCCTCCAGTAGCCACCGTAAAGCACCTTGATGTATTTCAAGGCCCACTCGATGAAGGGAAGCGTTGAGAAGCGCTCGGTCATGACGCGCTGCGCAACCTCGAAGACGTTGACCTCACCGGCCATTCTTTCCTCGTATCCGCGCTATGGCCTTCTCCTGGAAGAGCTTGTTGATGGCCTTTTCGTGTTTTGAAAGAACCTCAGAGACCTCGGGGATCTCGTACATCGCCT
>CAZEAH010000035.1:0-11990 GCA_964510075.1 uncultured Leptospirales bacterium
CGTCTATTCTATGAAGAAAGCTGACAATCGCTTCGAAAGGAATGCCCTCCATCGCCTCGATCTGCTCTTCGATGCGCTCCAGATATACGATTTCCTTACCCAGACGCTCCGCCTCCTCATGGGCCTCCATGTCCATTACATAGCTCCACCCTCTTCGCCGGATGAATTCGGTCCACATCGCGAAATACGCCAGCCAGGGTTTCATGCCCTCCAGACGCTCCCTGCAAATTTCATCCTCTATCAGCGCGCGTATGTTCGGAGCGAGTCCGGCATGCATCGCGGTGCGCAACCCGCGCGGCGCGAATTCCCGCGCTATTTTTGAACGGGTCGCAGGATCGAGAGCGTCGAAAAGCCGTGATCCGGCCGAGCTGTCCAGCCCGGATTCGCAGACCCGTCGCATGCTCTCCTCGCCGAGCGGACCCTCGAAAATGACGCGATCGACGCCGCCGAGGATGCGCGCAAACGAGCGACGGTACGAACGGCAGAAGAAGTGCGAGGTCCCGCCGAGAAGGTTGCGCTCGGCCCCCTTTCGGACCTCCCAGAGCATCGCATACTCACGCTCGCGCCTGCCCTGAAGCGCGAACGAACCGATGATTGAACGGAACCCGGCCCGTTTCTCCGCCGCGCCCCTGCCGGGGGAGAGCAATTGGGCGGAGAACGCCCTTCCCGGCGCCTGAATGCCGCACATCTCGTACGGCATAAAGACCTCGGCCCCCCATTTCGTCTTGAACCGCCGGATGCCGTCGTGCACGCCCAGGCCCAGGTCTATATAGCGCTTCCCCGCGCCGCACGCGGTGGCCACCATTTCGAGGAACAGGAGGTCGGAGGCGTGGGGGGCCCGGACCGAACGCGAGTGACAGCCCACCACATAGCTCGCGAAGTTCGCGGGCGCCATGTCCATCACGTAATAGGCAACCAGGCGCCCCTGCGGGGTACGCGCGTTCAGCACCAGTGCGTCCGGGGACCGGCGCACGAACTCGGGCATCGCGCGGTACAGCCCCGTTACGCGCTCGTGCGGGCATGCGTGCCGGATGAACTCGACCGTCATGGCCGCGTGTTCCGGGCCCATCTCGCGTGCGCGTTCCACGACAAGCCGCTCCGCGGCCCTTTCGGCCTCGCGCAACAGCCGCCGCGGCGGGTGGAAGGCTTCCAGGTCCAGCCGGTAATACTCGTCGGTTTCGCGCTCGCACACCCTTCCCATGAGCCCGTCGGGAACGCGCGGGGCCACCACCCAGAGGGAGCGCGGCCGGAACCGTCCGCACGCCCGCTCCACAATCGTTTCCAGACGGCCGGAACCGGAAGAATCCTCCAGCGGGTACCCGTTGACGACGGCCCATCCGTCGCCCGCGTACACGACAAACCCGTCGAAGAGGTGGGCTTCCCCGCCGGATACGATCGTCACGAGATCCGGGCTGTGCTCGGAAACGTAGGCCCGATCGAGGATGTAGCGCCGCTGGCCGGCGTCTATCATGGGCGCTCCTTTCGCCGGTTGAAGGCGCAACCGGCTTTGGGTCTTCCGCAAACGATATCCGATTCGGCGGGAGCGGGCAAGCATTAATCGCGCGCGGCCGTCACTATGAACGGGCTCGGCCGCTCCGACCGAAAGCGGGTGCGTAAAGTTATTGCGAAATCCGGACGTCCGGCCCTTTAATGCACCGGACGTCCGATTCCCGCACCACGGAGGAGCCACAATGACACCGACGATTCCGCTCGTCCTTTTTATCGTTCTCGCGGCGACCCATGTTGTAAGCGAGGGATTCACGTTCATGCCGGGGCGCTACTGTATAAAGCCGCTCCTCATGCCCGCGCTCGCCCTCTATTATCTATCCGCGGCGGAAACGCCGAACGCGTTTATGCTTGCGGCCGTCGGTTTCGGCTGGCTGGGTGACATCTTCCTTATGATTCCCGATCCGCAGAAAACCAGGCGCTACTTCCGCCCGGGACTCGTTGCTTTTCTCCTGGGGCACGTGTTCTACATCGTCGTCTTCGCGTCGTACGTTCCCGGGATGGAAAACTTTCCCGCCGCCGCCTGGCTCTTCCTCATCCCCTATGCCGCCACGGGCGCGTTCGGCTATCGCCTCATAGGCCCGCACGCCGGCGCGATGAAAAAGGCGATTCTCGCCTACACCGTCATCTTCGTGGTGATGGGGGCGGTCACGGTGCTGCCGATGGGAACGGCGACGCTCGCCGGCGTGCTGACGGCAATGGCCGGGGCCTTCGTCTTCATGATCTCGGACATCATCAACGCCTACAACAAGTTCGCGCGCGAGATCGCGAACGAGCGCGTCTACACCATGAGCACCTACCTTGCCGGACAGCTCCTGCTGGTGCATGGATATCTGATGTTTTAGGTTTCGGTCGCGCTTCAATCGAGCGGTCGATTATACGATGACTATACAAAGGCGGGCCGTTCGTTTGCGGTCGGCCCGCGATAACAGGGGCGGCGGCACCCGGCGCGCGGTCATTGTTATGCACCGGATGAGCGCACGTACGGGATGCACTGCGGCCCGTCGGGGAGGACGGCGACACTCGTGCGGGGTCCGTAACGCCGCAGAAGCGACTGGAGCGTCGCGGGGATGTCAGCGGAGTGGCGGAGCATCGCGCGCTCGGCCTCGGCGGCGCCGACGCCGTCGCTGTAAAGGTACACCTCGTTTTTGGAAAGTATCTTCGCCTGTACCTGCACCTGCCATTGCTCGGCCTCGGAGACGGCGCCGCTCTCCAGCGCGGCGAGGAACGAGTCGGGGTCGCGGAAGCGCGAGAGCAGGTCCTCGTAACAGCTTCCCGCGGGGAGCCCCTCCTCGCACGCGGCCGCCAAGATGATCGAGCCGCCGTATGCCGTTATACCGGCGGCGGCGCTCATTCCCTTTACCGCCTGGTAGAGGTTCTGATCGAGCGGATAGCCGCTGTTCGAGGCGATCACGATGTCGAAGGGCGCGTCGACCGCCGCCATCGCGAAGCTCCGTACGTGAGCGCAGCCCGCGCGGTGTGCCGACGCCGGTTCGCCCGCAAACACTCCCGTAACGCGCTTTTCCGCGTCGAGCGTCACGTTGAGGAGAAAGTCCATGCGCGCCAGCCGGGCGGCCTCGGCCATCTCCTCCCACACCGGATTGCCCCCGGTCACCCCCCAGGTGGCGCGCGGGTGGTCGATGTTCGACGCGCGGTGGTTGTACAGTATGCTCGACTCGCCCGCAATTCCCGGAAGCACGGCCTTGGGCCCCCCGCTGTACCCGGCGAAGAAGTGCGGCTCTATGAAGCCGGTGGCGATCCGAAAATCGGCCTCCATCCACGCGCGGTTGACCGTAAGCTCGTTTCCCGAGGAAGTCTTTCCGACGCGCGCGAGCATTGAGGCGTCGCGCGCGTCGTGCTGAACGCAGCGATAGCGCCGCACCACGGCCTCTCCCAGCATGGCGCGCAGTTCCCCGTCCGTCTGTACGCGGTGCATCCCGGTTGCGTTTACAAGCGTAATATTCGCGTCATTCACGCCGGCCCGTTCGAGCGCGGCAAGGAGCGGCGGCAGCAGGAGGGCGTTCGGCGTGGCGCGCGTGATGTCTGAATGTACAATGGCGACCCGGTGGTCCGGGCGCACCAGCGAGCGGAGCGGCGCCGAACCGATCGGCTCCTCCAGGGCGCGGGCGATCGCCTCGGCCGGCCGGCCGAGCGGGGGTTCCGACGGGCCCCGTATAACGTGAACCGAATCGGGAAGCTCGAGATCGAGCCCCGTGCGCCCGTACGGCAGTGTGATCTTCATGCCGTCTCCCTCCCGCGGACTCCTAGCACATTCCGCGCTTCATCACTGCGGCAAGCTCCATCGCCCGCGCGACGATCGCCAGGCCGGATTCGATGCCCGCCAGGTCGCGCTCCGCGCCCAGGCGCACGGCCGGGTCGAAGGAACCGGCACCGGATTCGCCCGCCACGGCCGAGGCTCCGAGCGGGCTTATGGAATCGTGCACGCTTGCCGGCATCATCTCGAGCGTCAGAAAGGCGTAGAGGTGCGACAGGTGCGCGGTCTCGAACCCTCCGTGGCGCGCCCAGGCGACGGCGGCGCTCACGCCGACTTTGTCGCGCATCCTTCCGCGCGCAAGGTTCCCGAACACGAACACGCGCATGCGGTCCAAAAACGAGGCCATGCGCCCGCTCGTACGCATAAAATAGACCGGGCTTGCGAGCAGGAGTATGTCGGCGCGCTCCGCCTTCTCGAAAAGCTCCTGGGCGTCGTCCCGTATGGAACAGTAGCGTCCCGGCTCCTGCCTGCGCAGGCAGAAATTGCAGTGTACGCAGTCGCGCACCTCGAGCCGCGACAGGCAAGCGGCATCGACCGAGGCGCCGCGGCGCGCGGCCTCGTCGAGCATGGAGCGCATGAAGGTCTCGACGTTGCCGTTTTTAACCGGGCTCCCCGATACGCCGAACACGGAGATATTCATCACTCGCCCTCGTGCTCAAGGGCCGCGGCGCGGCCTCGCTTCTCGTTGACGAAGAACACGACGATTATGGCGATGACGAAAAATACCGAGCAGAGGAGCACCGCGTTCTTCAGGCCGAAGGACGCCTGAAGGAATCCCAGACCCATCAGGCCGAATATGGCGGCGAGCCTTCCGGTGAGTCCCCACAGGCCGAAAAACTCGCCCGACTTGCTCTCGGTCGCGAAGATGCCCACCATCGCGCGGCACGCCGACTGCGTGGCCCCCAGGCCGAGGCCGGCGATCGACCCGACCACAAGGAACATCTTCTGCGTCTCAAACGACGTGCCGAGTATGCCGTTAAGAAAGGTCGTGACGTCGTCCACGCCGTAGATGAGGGTGACCGCCGCGACCCACAGCACCAGGGTCAGCATGAAGGTCCGCTTTGCCCCCCAGCGGTCTTGCAGAATTCCGAAGAAGAAGGCCCCGCCCGCTGCGGTGAACTGCGTGATGACGAACATGAGCATCTGCGTGAGCGGCGCCCATTTGATCACCTGGTCGCCGTAGATGAAGGCGAAACTGATGACGATGGACAGCCCCGCGTACGCGAAGAAGAACGAGGCCAGCAGTGTGGCCAGGTCGCGGTAGTCTTTGATATCGACGAGCGTTTTCCGTATGCGCTCGATGCCCACCCCGACATAGGTCCTCCCCGCGGGAAGCGTACGGGGGCTACCCGGCTCGCGCACCCACAGAAATGTCGGAATGGCGGCGATGAGGAAGAAGGCGCCCGTTATGGGCCCGACGAAACGCAGGTTCGAAAAGTTCTCCATGGTGAGCGCGCCGAGCCCGAACATCACCAGCGCCGTCTAGAAGAGACCGCCGAAATAGCCGAAGCCCCACGCATAGCCGGATATTTTTCCGAGGTCTTCAGGCGGCCCGAGGGTGGTCAGGAAGCTCGACACGAACGACTCGGAGAGCGAGAAGCCTATGTTGGAGAGCACGATGAGGAACATGCCCAGGTACACCGCGCCGGGCGTTACGAAATAGAGCGATGAGGTCGTAAGCACAGTGAGCACGGTCGCCGCGAAGAGGAAGCGCTTTTTGGCCGCGGTGTAGTCCATGATCGCGCCGAAGACCGGCGCCGAGAGCAGGACCAGAAGGTAACTGATGGAAAGCGAGAGGCTCCACAACAGATTACCCGTTCGGTATTCCGGCGCGTCGCCCACTATGAGGCGCGGAAAGATGACGCTGAAGACCACCGTTACGATGACGGTGGTGTACGACGAGTTGGCGAAGTCGAACATCGCCCAGCCGAAAATCTCCTTCTTTGAGGCCCGTGTGACGGTTGCCATATACACTATCCCCGTTCGGTGGTGGTGCCGCCCGTTCCCCGACGCTCGTTCCGGTCCGGGACAGCCGGGTACGCCCTTTATCGAGATACTGCGCCGATGCTACAGGGAAATCGCGGATTGGCAACCACTAAACGGTCCTAGTCGGCGCCGCGGAAGAGGATGGTGTAGCGCGTCCCGCCCTGCCTGTCGAGCCGGAGCGCGGCCTTTATCTGGCGCGCCAAAAGCCCGATAAGCGAAAGCCCCAGGGTTTCGGACTCGGGCGCTCCGACATCCAGGCCGTCCGGCATGCCGATTCCGTTATCCGATATCTCGAGCCGTATCGACCCGTCCTCCTCCCCGGCCAGGCGGAGGAGTATCTCCGCGCCCCCCGGCCACGGCGGCGGAAAGGCGTACTTGAGCGAGTTCGAAAGGATCTCGTTGACTATGAGCGAGCAGGGAATGGCGAGGTCGATCGGAATGCTTATCCGCTCCACATCGAGCCTGCACGCGACGGGGCTCGCGGGCGACGAGTAAATGGAGCAGAGTTCCGCCGTGAGGGTTTCCAGGTACGCGGAAAAATCGATGCGCGCGAAATCGTCGGACTGGTAGAGTTTCTCGTGTATGAGCGCCATGGCGCGGATGCGGTTGCGCGAGTCGTTGAAGTGGCGCAGGAGCTCCTCGCTTTTTATGTTCTTCGAGTGCAGATTGAGCAGGCTTATGATCACCTGGAAGTTGTTCTTCACCCGATGGTGTATCTCTTTCAGCAAGATTTCCTTTTCGCGCAGAGAGGCCGCCACCTGCTCCTGGTGACGTATGCGGACGATGACGTTGCCCAGCATGGAGGCCATCGATTCCAGGGCGTCGCGCGAGGCCTGCGGGATACGGGGGACGGTTTTGGACGCCACGTTGATGCAGGCGATGCTCCGCCCCATGTGCCGGATCGGCACCACCGCAAGGGAGCGGAACCCCTCCCCCGGCGCGGGCGTCTCGCGCACAAGTCCCATCTCGTTGTCTGAAATCTGATTGTCCTCCAGGTAAACGGGCCTCCCTTCCAATACGACGCGCGCGTTGGGGGAATCCATGCCGTAGCGCGCGGCGGCCTCGATGAAGCCCGGGGTGAGTCCCGCCGAGCAGGCAAGCTCCACGAATCCGGCCACCTCGTCGACGAGATAGATGCCCCCGCTGTCCATGCCCTCCACCTCGAGGGCCGCTTCCAGCATACGGCCGAGGGCGGCGCCAAGCTCGGCGGTGCTTCCCAGATCCATGCCCAGGTTGCGCTGGATTTTTAGGAGTTTTTCGCTCTCCCTAAGGGCGCCGACCGCCGCCCGTATCTGCTCCGATTTTTGATTGAAACTCCGGTACAGCGCAGCGATCTCCTCGTACTGCAGAAATTCCGGCGGCACCCCGGGCGGCGGCGCGTCGGGCTCCCAGCCGCGGATGAGGGCGCTGAACCTTCCGAAGGGCCGTATAATGAGCACCGTCTGGCCGACGATCTTGGTAATAATGATGAACGCAAACAGTATAATTAACAGGCGCGCGTAGCGCTCGACGCCGCCAAGAAGCGCGTACACCGTGGAGGCGGGCGTGAGGATGGCGATGTCCTTGTCGAGCCCGTCGCTGCGCTTGCGCATGTACAGATAATCGACGCCGCCGATATTCATTTCGGTGACGCTGTCCTCGGGGAGTATGTGCAGGTGCAGGGGGTCCCCCGAACTCGACAGTATGTAGCCGTCCGCCGTGGCGATGATGATGATACTGCCGCTGTACTCGGCGATGCGCTGGAGCGCCTCCCCGAGCGGGCCCGTCCCTATCCGGCCGACCAGATACCCGCCGCCCGAGCGCGCCCCGACGTACACGCTGAGGCGCTCGTCCTCGGACGAGCGAAACATCGCCGAAACGACCGCTCCCTCACGGTCGATTTCCGCGAGCATTCCCGCCACCATGCTCCGCCCGATGTCGTAGCCCGGAAAGATCGGGCTTGCCGGCTCCTTTTTGAGGATGCGCGTGATGAGGAAATTCGCATCGCAGTAATACAGGTCGGTGAAACTCGTTAGCAGGGCCGACGCGGCCTCCCTGCCGGGCAGGCCGACATATACGGCGAACAGCTCCCGGTTTCTCTGTATATAGTTTTGAATGGTCGTCTCTACCTTGTCGACCTCGACCGCCTGGCTTTTCAGGAACGACGTCTTGATCTGCCGACCCAGAAGCGAGAACAGGACCACCACGAAGAGTATCGCCAGAAAAAGGGTGACCCCTTCGAGCACGGCGAATATGGTGCGTATGGAGCGTAGTGGACTAGAATTCATTTTCGAGATCGGTTATAAAGTACAATGGCTTCGTGACGTCACCGTACGCGTCGAACACCACCGGCCCGAACCGCGTTTCGAATTTCTTCTTCTCAAGCAGATATGATTTTATTTCGCCGGGCTTCCTGTGACCCGCGGCAATCGCGGAGGAAAGAATTTCGAGGGCCGCGTAGACGTTAAGGCTTATGAAGGTGGGGGCGTAGCCGAAACGTTTTTTAAACGCGGCGATGTATTCGTCGACCGCCGGCGAATCCCCGCGGGGCGGATAGTGCGACGGCACCACCGATTTCCGCACCGCGCCGCCCAGCGTGCGCAGGAGCTCCGGCGACTTCATCCAGGGGGTGAACACGATCCGCGCGGCCGGGTTGATCCGCGCCGCCATCTGGGCCATGGTTCCCGCCACGACCTTGTATCCCCCTACGAGCAGATATGCGTTGTCGAAGGGCCGCGCGCGGATCGACGACTCGAGAGCGGCCATATTGAGGGCCGAAACCGACACGTCGACGACCCGCACCGAGGGCTTGCGGAGGTGGACCATACAGTGTCTGAGCGCGGGGGTCGTGTACGAGTGGTTGTCGGTGTCGCGGATGACAAGAAGCCGGTCACCCGGAAGGCTATTAATGTACACAGCGATGCTTTTCTGCTCGCTTGAAACGTCCTGTACGGTGCGGAAGATCCAGTCGTCGTGCCCCGAGAGCGCGTCCGTGGCCGCGCCGGTGACCATGGTGAGCACCCCGTCCCTGTTTATCGAATCACGCAGGGCCAGGGCGCAGGTGGAAACGTGGCTGGTTATGAGGATATCCAGGCCCTGTGAGCGCATTTCGGAATAGGCCTCCAGCGCCCGGCCGGGCTCCCAGTCGTCGTTGAACGGCACGATGTCGATGCCGCGCATACCGCGCTCCTCCAGGAAAAGCCTGGTGGCGTTGACCTCGCTGGAACCCACGGTCGAGCCGGACTGAAGGCGGGTCATAATGGCTATTCGAACGCGCGGCCCGCGCGAACAGCCGACCGGAAGCAGTCCGCCCGCGAGGAACAGCAGCACAAGTACCGCGATGTGTTGTTTGCCGGTCATAGTTCTCCCCGGAAGCCGCCATAAGTATGAGGCCGCGTAACGCCAAATGCAAATATTATTTTCCGGATACCAACGGGTTAAAAGAGAGCGGGGAGCCCTGACTCCGGGACATTTTATGGTTGATTATTCCTCCCCGCACAGACGATACTGCCATCGCCGGAAAGGGACGCCCATCGATCGACATATATACGCCGGCACGGGCCCGCCCGCTCCCAGAGCGCACATGATGCATACCACAGCCACGCACCACCGTTCCACGGCGACGCGCATCCTCCTGATGGCGTTCGCCGCGTGGGCGTTTTCCCGCGCCGCCGTTACCGCGCTTCCGGTCACCATCGACGAGGCCGTGCCCTCCCGAAACATCTCGCGCTACCTGGAGTATTTCGAGGACCGGGAAGGCCTCTCGATTGAGGATATCGCCGGAAAGCCGCACGCCTGGCTTCCGGTAGGCCGCGATTACGCGGGCTTCGGCTACGTCCGGAGCACCTACTGGTTCAGGTTTACGCTGGTAAATCCCCGGTCGGACATCGGCCGCGAACTGCTGGAAATCGACTTTCCGACGCTCGACCTGGTCGAGCTGTACATTCCGAACGGGAAAGGCGGGTTCTCGATGAGGCGCGCGGGCGACGGCATTGCCTTCTCCGAACGCGGCGTCAACGATCCCCATTTTATTTTCAGGCTGAACCCGGCGCCCGGCGCACATACGTACTATATGCGCGTTTCGACCTCGGGCTCGCTCCGCTTCCGCGCGCGTCTCTACTCCGAGGGCGGCTTTTTCGACGCGCGAAGCCGCTACCTGCCGTTCATCTGGCTTATCTACGGCATGATACTCCTGGCGGCGCTCTTCTTCCTTCTGCTCTTTCTGTACATCCCCGACCGGGCCTATCTCGTGTTCGCGCTGTTCGTAGCCTGCATCCTCCTGCACCAGCTCTCCCTGCGCGGCCTTGCCTTTCAATACCTGTGGCCGGACCGGCCCGGATGGGCGAACGCTTCGCTTCCGTTCTTCCTCAACCTTGCCGGGGCGACCTCGGCGCTTTTCCTCCGCGCAACGCTCGAGACCGCGGGGAACACGCCCCGGATAGACCGGCTGCTGCGGGCCTTCGCATGGATCGCCTTTACCCCGGCGGCCGCGGCCTCGGTCGCGGCGCCGTTCGAGTACACCATGCGGGCGACCTATTACCTATTCATGGCGTACGCCTTCCTGGTGGTGGGGGCCATCCTGTATCTCTTCTCCCGAAGGAACCGCTTCGCCCGCTACTTCCTCGCCGGCGGCTTTGTCGTTGTGCTCGTCAACATCGTCTCCTCGCTCACTGCCCTTGGCGCGATTCCGTCCAACGCGTTCACCGAATGGAGTTTGGAGCCCTCCTATCTCTGGCTTATCCTGCTGGCCTCGCTCGGCATGATCGACAGGATGCGCGCGCTCGAGGACGGCCTGCGCCGCTCGGAGATCGAGATAGGCGTAAGAAACGAGGAGCTGGCGCGCGCTAACGAAGAGCTGGTCTCCGCCAACGAGGAGCTCATCGCCTCCAACGAGGAGTTCGAACGCCAGAACGCCGAGCTTTTGGACACCCAGGAATCGCTGAGCAAGAGTGAGGAGCGCCTGCGCCGGCTTATCGACAACTCCCCCGTCGCCATGGCGATATTCGACGCATCCTATCGCATAACATATCTCAACAGGAAACTCGTCGATCTTTTCGGCTACGGCCCCGGGGACATCGCCTCCACCGAGGACGGCTGGCGGCTCGCCTTTCCGGACGAGGAGCACAGGGAGCGGCTCCGCCGCGAGTGGCGCGGCAGGATCGACGAGGCGCGCGCGCACGGAACCGAGATCGCGCCGATGGAGGCCGTGTTCACCGCGCGCGACGGCTCGAAGAAGTACATCGAGTTCCGCCTCTCCTCGTTCGGCGACTGGAACCTCATCATTTTCCACGACCTCACCGAGCGCAAGCTTTACGAGACGGAGCTGAGCAGGCTCGCCACGGTTGTCCACCAGGCCGAGGAGGAGATCATCATCACCGACACGGAGGGGACGGTGCTGTACGTCAACCCGGCCTTCGAGCGCATCAGCGGATACAGGTCCGAGGAGGTGACGGGCAGGAACACGCGGGTGCTGAAAAGCGAAAAGCACGGGGCGGCGTTTTACCGGGACATATGGACCACGATACGCTCCGGCGGAGTGTGGAAGGGGGAGATCGTCAACAGGCGCAGGGACGGCTCGCCGATACGGCTGGAGGGAAGCATTTCGCCCATCCGCGACGCCGGGGGCGCCATCATAGGCTACGCGTCGATACGGCGCGACGTCACCGAGCGCGCCGCGCTCGAGGCGCAGCTCATGCAGGCGCAGAAGATGGAGGCCGTGGGGACGCTCGTCGGCGGGCTCGCGCACGATTTCAACAATGTCCTTGGAGGAATAGTGGGGAGCGTAAGCCTTTTGGGACTCATCTTGAAGAAGGAACGACTTTCAGACGCGGCGGAGGTGCGCTCGCTCATCGACACGATGCAGCGCTCGTCGGAACGGGCGGCCGACATGATCCGCAGGCTGTTATCGCTCTCGCGCAAACAGCAGATGGAAATCTCGCTGGTGGACCTCAACCGCTCCCTCGAAAACGTGCTGAACCTCTGCCGCGGCAGTTTCCCGAAGAGCGTGGAGCTGGACTTCGCGTTCCACGAAGGACCGGTCATGGTGAACGCGGACCCCACGCGTATCGAGCAGGCCGTCCTCAACCTCTGCCTTAACGCCTCGCACGCCATGACCATCATGCGGACCGGGGAATCGCCCGAAGGGGGCCGCCTCCGCGCGCGGACCGGAATCGTCCATGCCGACGCCGCCTTCCTCTCAGCGCACCCGCTCGCCGGGGGGCCCGGGCGCTACGCCTTCGTATCG
>CAZEAH010000036.1:0-11853 GCA_964510075.1 uncultured Leptospirales bacterium
CAGCGGGGAGATCCTCCGCGAGATAGGGAGCGCCTACGACATGCGCAGGACGATTTCGATTCTAAAGAAAAACCGCGCCCGGGTTACCATGGTCACCGACAGCTATATCGAAGCGGAGGTCTCCGGGCGCTCGGTAGAAGATATCCAGCGCGAATGTGAAGGCTCTGTTTCGGCCGGAATCAACGGTTTTGCGACGGCCGTCGGATACACCGAGGGCGGAATGCAGGATGCGATGCTCCTCTCCTCGGGCTTCACGCAGGCGAGAACGGGCGATCCGTCCCGGACCGTCCGTGTCAGAATCAATCTCCGCTAGTCTTTTTTGCAATGTATCGCGGTTTGCCCGCCGCTTTCCTCTTTTTAATTGCAATTTCCCGCGCGATCGAATAGTACTGACCCGAAGAGTCCGGGGAGCCGTATTGCCGGCCTCCCGAAGCGATCAAAGGACTGACACCGGGGCGGGAATGCTATGATAACTATAAGTATCATCTCATCACTTGTCGCGTCGATTCTGCTGCCCTTTATGGCCCTGTTCGTCATATACAAAGACTGGCGCGACCAGGTACACCGCTACTACGCCCTGCTAACCATGTCCGGTTTCGGAATCCTGTTTACCATGTTCATTACCTACGCCTTCCCGGATTCCCCTTTTCTCACGGAGATCAACCGGATAACACAGGCCGCAACCGCCTTTACCTTCACCTCGCTGTTCGGCGTATCCCTGGTTTTTCCAAAGGGTGAAAGGCGGTTCCCGTTCAAGTACAGCGTTTTAATCTATATCCCGACGATCATCGTCAGCGTAATCGCAAACTTCACCGACTGGAACATCACCGCGGCCTACTTCAAAGAGGGGGTTCTGGTCAGGGATTTTAATTTCTTCTATACGTATTACGCGCTTGTTGTGCTGGTGTATCTTCTGCTTGGAACGGGTAATTTTATTATAAAATATATAAGGACCACGGTTCGGATATACCGTCTTCAGATGCGTTTTGTGTTTATCGGTACTTCCATAGGGCTTATCGGCGGGGCGGTCTGTTCGATCGTGCTTCCGCGCTTTTTCGGTTATTCGGAGCTCTACGTGCTGGGGCCGTCGCTCGCGTCGTTCATCGCCTTCGGATCGCTCTTCTATTCGATTATTTCGTACAATGTTATGGATATCACCACGGCGGTGCACAAGACCGTCACCTATACGATAATCTCGATGGCTATTTTCGTTCCGATCTTCCTGGTGCTGGGCGCATGGGACTCCAACCTCTGGTCGGCGGGCGAGGCGCCGCTCTTCGTTGTGGCGGGGGTCGTGGTCATCATATTCATCCTCTTTTCCGTGTACGTGCAGCCCGCCATCGACCACGCGTTCAAGCGGAGACAGTACGAGTTCGAGTCGATCATCGACAGTTTTGTCCGCGACGTTGGCGGATTGAGGGACTTCACGACCATCATCCAGCGCTCGGCGGACATCCTGCACGATTCTCTTTTCCTGAAGAGCGCGTTTTTCATACTGTTCAATAACGACTCGAAGCGTTACGAACTGGCGTATCAGAAGGGCTCCCGGGTGGCGGTCCCGCCGCTCGAGAGGGGCTCGCCGGTCATCCGCTGGTTCCTGCGCAATCAGGAAGTGCTTTCCGCCGACAGGGTCTACACCGACGAGAAGAGCTTCGCGGAGATCAAGGACGATTTCCTGGAGTTTTTCTCCGCCGGGAGCGTCCGGATCGTTATCCCCATCTATCACGAGCGCAGGGTGCTCGGGCTCCTCTGCCTGGGGGACAAGGATTCACTCGCCGCGTACAAGCCCGACGAAATCGAAAAACTCGACTTTTTCCGCTCGGAGAGCAACACGCACATCTCCAACGCGCTCATCTATGAAGAGTCGAAGCGTCAGCAGCTCATCGGCCGGACGATGGACCTGTCCTCGGACATACTCGCCAAGGCGGTGCCGCTCAAGCTCCCGAACCTTATAGGGATCAAGTTCGGCGCGTTCGTGGTGCCCCGGTACGGTGAGGGTATAGATTATTTTGACTTCATACGTCCGGGAAGCCACGGGGTGGGCGTGGTCGCGACCGACATCGCCGGCGTCGGAATCAACAGCGCGCTCTATTCGGTGGTCCTGCGCTCGGCCTTCCAGTCGTGCATCGAGGAGGCGCCGTCCGCGTATTCGGTGATCCAGAAGATGAACACCGCGGTGTACGAATACGGATCCGGCGAGAGCGGGCTCATAACAGCCTATTATCTGTATTACGATCTCCGTTCGATGCGGCTCATCTACTCCAACGCGGGCTTCCCGCCGCTGGACCTCTACCGCATCGACAAGAACGATTTTGACGAGCTCGACACCGAGGGGATTCCCCTGGGATACGATCCCAAGGCGAGCTATGGAATGGGGCGCACCAACCTGCTCCGCGGCGATATCGGAATCGTCTACTCGAAGGCGCTGGTTACGTCGAAGAACCAGAAAGGCGAGGCCTTCGGTATCGGCAACCTCCGCGCGGTGATCAAGGAGCATCGCGCGGAGCGTCCCGAGGAGATCGCCGCCGCGATAAAGGACCGCTTTCTGTCCTTTCTGGGCCTGGCGTCACCGGAATCGGACATCGTGGCCATTCTCTTCAAGATAGTCTGAGGCGGTGCGGTCGGAAGGTGCCGGTTTATGTGTCGGGAATTTCCGGATGGAAATGCCTGTGGATTATCCGGGCGGTTTTCGCCCCCAGGCCGGGTATGCGCGCGATCTCGTCTTCGGTCATTTCCGGGATCTTTGCGGGTTCCGCGACGCTTTGCAAAAGGAGCGCCTTTTTCTTTGCGCCGATCCCGGGAATCCCGTCGATTGCCGAGGATGTCATCGCCCGGTCGCGAAGGGAGCGATGATAGGTGATGGCGAACCTGTGCGCCTCGTCGCGGGCCGCCTGCAGTATCCGGAGTCCGGCAGAGCTTTCGGCCAGGCGCAGCGGCGGTGTGCGCGGATCGGTATAGACCTCCTCCAGGCGCTTGGCCAGGGACACTATCACCACAGGGGCTCCGAGCGCGTCGCGCGCCTCCATCGCCCGCGCGAGCTGAGTCGGTCCTCCGTCGACGACGATGAGGTCCGGCAAGGGAATGTTTTCGTTCATGAGGTGCTGGAGCCGCCTGCCGACGACCTCGTGGATCATGCCCGGATCGTTGGCGCCCTCGTACCCCCTTATTTTAAACCGGCGATAGTTCTTCCTGTCCGGCTCACCGTCCCTGAACTCGACCATGGAGGCCACGGCGTGCTTGCCCTGTATGTTCGATATGTCGAAACAGTCTATCACCTCGGGAGGACCGGGAAGGCCGAGAAGATCGGAGAGTTCGACGAGCCCTTTTTCCCTGTCGGCGAATTGTCGGTGCGCCCGGCGATCGGCAATGACAAGGTCGATGTTTTTCTGCACCATGCGGATTATGCCGCGCTCGTCGGCCGACCTGGGGAGTGAGATGACGGTCTTTCGCGAGGAAAGCGTCGCGAGATACCCGCTCACGGTGGCGCGGTCGGCCGGATCGGATGAAACCACGACGCGCGGCGGGACTTCCGAGGTCCGGTAATATTCCACCAGGAACGTCTGGATGATCTCTCCGGGGGTCGAAAAGCGCGCGTTTTCGAATATGAAGATCTTGCGCCCCACGAGCGCTCCCGCACGGAACTCGAAAAGCAGAACCACCGCCTCGTCCCCGCCGGTGGACAGTCCCACGAAATCCTGGTCGCCGCCGACGGGCGCCAGCACCTTCTGGTCTCCCGTTATCTTTCTGATGTCGGCGATCACGTCCCGCATGCGCGCCGCCTTTTCGTACTCCATGCGCGCGGAGTAGCCGTTCATAATGGATGTGAGGTCGTCGATGACCGGGTCGGTATTCCCCTCGAGGAAACGCATGGCGTTTCCAACGATCGCGCGGTATTCTGCCGAGGACATCGTCCCCCGGCAGATACCCTGACAGCGGTTGATCTGGTAATTGAGGCAGGAACGCTCGTGCTCCTTGAGTGGAAGTGGACGGGCGCAGGTTTTCAACTTGAAGGCGGTGTTGATGGCGGTGATCATCTGTCGTGCGGCCCTCGCGTCGGTATAGGGGCCGAAGTAGCGGTTTCCGTCCTGCGCGGGCCGCCGGGTGAACACGAGCCGCGGATACTCCTCGTCGAGCTTTACCATTATATACGGGTAGCGCTTGTCGTCCTTGAGGCGGATATTGTATCGGGGCTTGTATTTCTTGATAAGAGTGTTTTCGAGCAGAAGGGCCTCGACCTCGGAGTCGGTCATAATGTACTCGATATCGGCGACGCTCCGCACCAGCACCCTGGTTTTGGCGTCCAGGTCGGATTTCTGAAAATACGACGAAACGCGCTTTCGAAGCGAACCCGCCTTGCCCACGTAGATGATCTCGCCCGCGGCGTCCTTCATCAGGTAGACGCCCGGCAGATGGGGTAATTGAGAGAGCTTAAGCTGGAGATCGGTTTCCGGTTGTTTCATCGCCGTACTGCAGTTTCCTGATCTTTTCGATGTACTGCATCGTCAGCTCGTTCCCGGGGTTGGCCTGGAGGGCCCGTTGGAACATGTCCATTGACTTCGCGTAGTCCTTTCGGCGCGCGTAAATGACGCCCAGGTTGAAATAACTGCCGAAGCCCTCCGGTTTGAGAAAGGTGAGGGTGGTGAAGAGCGCCGCCGCGTCCTCCAGCCTGTTCTCCTTGAGGAGCGTCACCCCGAATTTGAATATATCACCGAGAGTGTCCTTGTTCTCCAGGTCGGCGAGGATTTTTTCCTTTTCCTCGAAGATTTTTTCGCGCGCCTTCAGTTCGCGGAGCCCTCCCACCAGGCTGTTGAACGATGTGGCGAGCTCCATAAGCTCCTCGTCGGCGCCCGCGTTGAGGTTTACGTCGAGCTCGCCGACGGACGCCTTTTTCATCGAAGACGCGAGCCCGTCGATGAGCAGCGTGAAGTTGTGCATGAAGAGGTAGCTTGCGCCGAACACCGCAAGAACGAGCGCGATCGCGAGGAGGGCAACGATCTTCTTCATCCTGCTTATCTCGCCCGAATACCCGTCCAGCGCCGTTTGAAATGCCGTCGCGGAAAAGAGGAACTGGAGCACGACCTCCTTCTTGCCCAGCGTGAAGGGCACGTACGCGTTCTGCCAGTACACGCCTTTCGAGGCCCGCACCAGCGGATCGACCGCCGGCTCGAACAGGCCCTTCTTGAGATAGCCGCTCTCCCTGTCTTCGCGTACTACGGCGTCCTTCGCGATGCCGGCGTCGGCCGCGGGATTGAGGATAATCGTTTCGGCGGCCCGGAAGTAGTTCTCGTCGGCCGTGCGGGTAAAAATGACGGCGCCCATGCAGTCGGTTTCCGCGAGGCAGAGTGACTTCAATTCGGCCGCGAGGGCGGAGGCCTTCGCCGTGCCGCGCCGGGACGCCGCGCGTGCAAGGGCCTCGGCCTTCTGGAGGAGCAGGCGTTCGCGGTTGTCGACGATGGTTTTCGTGATTATTGCGTGATTGCCCCGGAGCACCTGGTTGAAGGCAACCGCGAGGATGAGCACGAGCGCCGAAACGATCGACGCGATGACGATGACGAAGCGCCTGGAAATCCCCGCGCGTGCTTTCATTTGCCGGTCTCCTGTGGTATCGTTACGCGGAACAGGCTTCCGCGCCCCTCGGCGCTCTCGGCCTCGATCGTCCCTCCGTGGAGCTCCACAAAACGCTTGCAGATAACGAGCCCAAGTCCCGTTCCGCCTTCGCCCCGGGTCCCCTCGGAGCGGAAAAACGAGTATTTCTCGAATATGGCGGCGAGCGCGTCCGGGGGCATGCCTGTTCCGGTGTCCCGAATCGAGAGCATCACGGCGCCGGTGTCGGTGCGCTCGGCCGAAACGTGAATCTCGCCGTTTTCCGTGAACTTTACCGCGTTATTGATCAGGTTGTTTATGACCTGCAGCATCTTCATCCGGTCGATCACCGCCCGGGGATTCCCGAGCCTGTTGTGGAAATGGATCGCCGTGTTTTTGTCGGAGGCGAGCAGTATAAAATTGTTGATGCTCGTATTCACAAGTTCCGCGACGTCCGTCTCTTCCATGGAAAGCTGTATCACGCCGGATTCTATCTTGGAGATGTCGAGGAGCTCGTTGACAAGGGAATAGAGGTTGTCGGCGATTTCGCGAATGATGAGCAGGTAACTGCGCTGGGTGTCCGTAAGATCCCCCTTTTTGAGCAGATAGTTGGCGTAGCCGCCGATGGATGAAAGCGGCGATCGGAGGTCGTGCGAGACCACGGTGAGGAACTCGTCCTTGAGCTCGCTGAGCTTCCGGAGCTCGAGCAGGTTGCGTTCGTTTTCGCGCTTTAAAACGACACGCTCGGCGGCCCTGTAGACAATGAGCTTCAGCGTCTCGGCGTCGACCGGTTTCTGTATGAAATCGTAGGCGCCCAGCTTCATGGCGCGGATCGCGCTTTCGACCGATGCGTACCCGGTGAGCACGAGGGGCAGGGTGTCGATCCCCTCGTTTCGGATGTATTCCATCACCTCGAAGCCGTTGCGGTCCGGCATGTTGATGTCGGTGAGCACGATGTCGTAGGTGCGCGCGGACAGCCTCTGGAGCGCGGTGGTGCCGTCGGAAGCAGTGCCGACCGTATACCCTTCCTTGAGGAGGATGCGCTCGAGCCGGGTCAGTATCTTTTCCTCGTCGTCGGCGATGAGGATGCTGATGCGGTTTTTCTGCATTGGCCGCGGCGGTGTCCACTTTTTCGGTACGCGAGTGCATCTGCGCGCCCGTTGTGTCTATACGCTTGAATCGAAATTTGCAAGAAAAATATTCGCGCTCCGCTCGCCGGGCGCTCTGCGGACGCTAATTTTTTAAGAAGGATTATGGGAAAGCGCTACAATGCTAAAGGGAGACAAGAACCGCGGTCGAGACGTCGATCATCCTGCATGTCATAATATCTTTAGTACGTAGCCCATCCTGATGAATCGACCGGCTAAAGGTGTTAGAACCGGAAATGGCGCCGCTTGGGCGCCATTTCATTTTTTAAACACGGTTTTCCGCACCACGGCCATAGCCGGGAGGGTCAGGGGTTCCTGCGGGTCGTTTCGCCTACCACAAGCCCGATGCGTTCCCGCCCGGCCGTCCAGTGCCAGTCGTTTCGCGCGTTGTAGTACAGGTGCCACTTCGACGGGCCGACCGGCCTCGCGTCCAGGGCGTACACATGGCTTTTCTTCCATCCATCGCCCTCGGGTCGAACCAGCGGTTCCGGAAAGGCCTGTTTCCATTTCAGGCCGTCCTTCGAGGTGAATACGAGTATCGCAGAGCCCGAATGCGCCGCGGCCTCGTTCCAGTAGATGCCGTTCTCGAAGCCGATAAACCCGTCATCGAGCCGTACGGCCTTAAAGGCTCCAGCGCCGAGGTTGCACCAGGCGTTATCTGGCGAGGGGGAGATGAGAGGCCCGAGGCGCGGCGTGAACGGACCTGTGGGACCGTCGCCCTCGGCCACGCCGATGTGCAGCGGCTCGTTGAATCCGCAGTCGGGAACGCGCACCAGCGACGCGCTGTAGTACAGGAGATAGCGTTTGCCGTGCCTGACCACGCAGGGATTGCTGACGGAGTCGCCGTAGCGCGCGTCGCCGTGCCACTCGAGCGTGGGATATAAAACCGGCAGGGGTTCGCTCCATGCAACCAGATCGTCGGACACCACGCATTCGATGTGCGATTTCCATTTCAGGGGAAGCATCGAGAACCAGATGCCGTATTTTCGCGGCCGCTCGTAGTAGAGGTAGTACCTTCCGCCGTCGCGCAGGATGAAGGGCCGCATGGCGCTCGAACGGACGAGGCCCGGCAGGCGCCTGAATGATATTCCGTCGGGCGAGGTGAAGTGGTGTATGCCCATGAGCGAATGTGCGAAGAGGTGCCAGGCCCCGTCAGGCGATTCCGCCGGCGTGAGGAAGCTCGGATCGGCTATTATGGAAGAGGGAAAGGGTGCCCCGATTATCGGATTTGCCCCGTATTCCGTCCATGTGAGTTTGAGGAATTCGGCCGTTTTCATCACGCCACCTGCCCGTGTTTTTTCTTTTCGGTTATCGCGTAGAGCGGGACGAGCGTGAGCAGCATGAGGACGGCGGCCGCGACGAAGATGGCTTCCGTCGGTATGACCGCCTCCCTTCCCTCGACGACGCTTCGCACGCCCCAGGTGCGCGCGATCAGCCCTCCGATGAGCGGTCCGGGGATCATGGTGAAGGCGACCGTGAACATGGTCATGTACCCCGAAAACTGTCCGCGTTTGTCCGCGGGATAAAGGTCCTTGCTCCAGGCGCCGGTGGCGGTGGTGAAGGCGGTCTGCGCGCCGATCCACAGCGAACCGAAGACGGCGAGCCAGACGAGCTCGCGCGACTGAGAGAAGAGATAGAGCGAAACCGATACGACGAAGACGGACGCAACGCTCACGCTTTTACGCCCGTAGCGGTCGGCAAGCCATCCGCTCGGGTATGCCGCGATTATTCCGCCGACGAGAATCGAAACGAAGATGAGCAGTGACGACCGGTCGATCGGGATTTTCAGAAAATGATTGAGGTAGATGATAAGGAAGGGAAAGAAGACCTCGAAGGCCATTCCCCAGAGCCCCATGGCGAGAAGCACCATGAAGAAATCGCGGTTCTCCGTGATGGATTCCCGCGTGAAGGTGCCGCGTATCGATTCCCACAGCCCGGTGCCCGCCGCGGCCGGGTTCGGTCTCTCTTCTATAAGGAGGCCTCCGGCAAGCCCGAGGAGGAGGACGAGCGCGCCCACCGCGCAGAAGAAAACGAAGTAGCCGTAACGGCTTACCACGATTCCCGACGCGCCGTAGACGATGAGTATTGCGAGCATGGTGCCCAGGGTGAGAAGGGACTGCCCCCGGCCGCGATTCGATTCGTTCGTCGCCTCGGCGAGGTAGGCGTTGTAGTTCGCGTCGAAGGCCGTCGAACCGAAGAAGGTCATGAGGCTGTCGAGGGAGATGAGGAGCCAGGCGGCCAGAAGCGCGGGCCTGGCCCATTCGGCCATGGGCACCACGGTGATGGACACGCCCCATACCAGGTAGCCGTACAGCAGGAAGGGCCTGCGCCTGCCCACGCGGTCGCCAAGAGCGCCCATAACGATCGAGGTGACGGTCGCCACGAGGGCCGAAGCGGCAACCATAAGCGATACATACAGCGGGTCGGGGAGAATTTTCTCGAACATGAAGATGTTGAAAAACTGGTTTTCGACGGCCCATGCGATCTGGCCGGCGAAGCCGAGAAGGAAGAGTGAAGCCCAGGTTCGTTTCATGCGCGCTCTCCGCTTGGTGGGGTCACCCAGCGTAGTTACTGATTTTCGAACGGTCAAACAAAAAACGTCCGCCCCGGGGTGAGTGAGCCTGAAACCGGGATCGGTACGCCCGCTTTTTTTGAGGAGTGCTGAATTAACACGTACGAAACGCCGTGCGGGGCCGCGCTTCAATAAAATTCTGGACATTTTGCGCCCACCGCGGTAAATGCCCAGTGTCATGAGGGGACAATGAGCGAATCCAGATACCGCATTGAAGTATATTCCATAGCGACCGACCACCGGGGCGAAGTGCTGAAAGCCAAGCTCTCGCGCCTGGGCTACAACGTTTCGGCCGTAACGACCACCGACAACTATCTTGTGAACGTGGAGCTTTCGCTCGAGGAGGCCGAATCGGTCGGCCGCATGCTCGCCAATCCCGTCACGCAGGCCTTTACCGTCAACGAGCCGTTCGTCCCCGCGCGCTTCAGGTATGCGCTGGAGGTCGGCTTTCTCCCCGGCGTGACCGACAATGTCGCGCATACCGTGCGCGAATCCATAGAAGATCTCTTGAAACGCCGCCTCGATCCCGAGACCTCGGTCTTTACCTCCACGGGATATTTTATCGACGGCGAGCTTTCGCGCGGCGAGGTGGAACGCATCGGCATGGAGCTGTACAATCCGCTCATCCAGCGCATCAAGGCGCTCGACGCGGCCGAATATTCGGCGGCGGGCGGCATGGGGCGGACGCTACCGCTGGTCCACATCCACGAGAGGCCCGAGGCGGACGAGGTGAGCCTTGAGCTTTCGGAGAACGAACTCCGGCGCCTGGGGCGGGAGGGCATTCCCGACTCCGATGGAAGCCGCAGGGGGCCTCTTGCCCTCGACATGCTCTCGCTGGAGGCCATCCGCCGCTATTTCCGCGAGGACGAAAAGCGCAATCCGACCGATATCGAACTCGAATCGATCGCCCAGACCTGGTCGGAACACTGCAAACATACCATATTCGCCGCGCGCCTGGACGAGCTCGACGACGGCATATTCCGGCGCTTCATCCGCGAGGCCACCATGCGCGTGCGGCGCGAGAAGGGCGCGGACGATTTCTGCGTTTCCGTGTTCGAGGACAACTCGGGCGGCATAGAGTTCGACGACGAGTACGTGGTCTCCGACAAGGTCGAGACTCACAACAGCCCGAGCGCCCTGGACCCCTTCGGCGGCGCCATCACCGGCATCGTGGGGGTGAACCGCGACACCATGGGCTTCGGCATGGCCGCCCGGCCCATCGCGAACCGTTACGGCTTCTGCTTCGCCGATCCCTTCGACGAGCGGCCGCTGTACCGCGCGAAGGACGAAGGCTCGAAACTGCTCTCGCCGCGCCGTATTATGGAGGGCGTCATTCACGGCGTGAACGTGGGAGGCAACTGCTCGGGGATCCCCACGCCGCAGGGCTTCGTCTATTTCGACGACCGCTACAAGGGAAAGCCCCTTGTGTTCGTGGGCACGGTCGGTCTGCTGCCACGGCGGGTGAACGGCAGGCCCTCCACCGAAAAGAAGGCCATGCCCGGAGACTGCATCGTTATGGCGGGCGGGCGCGTCGGGCGCGACGGCATCCACGGCGCGACCTTCTCGTCCGAGGCGCTCAACTCGGGAAGCCCGGCCACGGCCGTACAGATAGGCGACCCCATCACCCAGAAAAAGATGTCCGACGCCATCGTAAGGGAGGCGCGCGAAAAGGACCTGTATCATTCCATAACCGACAACGGCGCCGGGGGTTTGTCGTGTTCCATCGCGGAGATGGCGAAGGAGGCGGGCGGCTTCGAGGTCGAGCTTGAAAAGGTGCCGCTCAAGTATCCGGGTCTCGCCCCGTGGCAGATATGGGTGAGCGAATCGCAGGAGCGCATGACGCTCGCCGTGCCCCCGGAGAAATGCGACGAGTTCATCGCGCTCATGGAGAGCCGCGGCGTGGAGGCCACCGTCATCGGCCGCTTCACCGGCTCGAAGCGCGGAATCGTGACCTACCGCGGCAAAAAGGTTTTCGACCTCGACATGGACTTCCTGCACAACGGACTGCCGCGAAAGAACCTGAAAACGTCACGGCCGTCACAGCCGGCGATTATCCCGGATTTCCCCATGCCCGTCGACATGACCGGCGCGTTCCGTGCCATGCTCGCGCGGCAGAACATCGCTAGCTTCGAATTCATATCCACGCAGTACGACCACGAGGTGCAGGCCAATTCGGCGCTCAAGCCGCTCCACGGGCGGGGGCGCGTAAACGCGCTCGCCTCGGTGATTCGGCCGGTACCTTATTCAAAAAAAGGGGTGGTGCTCTCGCAGGGGCTCTATCCGTCGTACAGCGAGATCGATCCCTATCGCATGGCCGCGTGCTGTATAGACACCGCCGTTCGCAACGCCGTGTCAGCCGGAGGGAGCCTGAAGCGGCTCGCCCTTCTCGACAACTTCTGCTGGTGCGATTCGGACAATCCCGAGCGGCTGTGGCAGCTCCGCGAGGCCGCGCAGGCCTGTTACGATTATGCGGTGGTCTACGGCACCCCGTTCATCTCCGGAAAGGACAGCATGTACAATGATTTCCGGGGTTTCGACGAGAATTTCAAT
>CAZEAH010000037.1:0-7049 GCA_964510075.1 uncultured Leptospirales bacterium
GAGCATCGCCGTTGCCAGTATCCACGACCCGGCCGGAATGGCGACGAAGACGGCGCAGACTCCGGCCAGGCCGAAGAGCATGAGCGCGCAGACCGGCGCCCGCCGACGGCCGAACACGTGGTCCGAGGCCCAGCCCGCCGCGACGGCGCCGAGCGAGCCGATGAGCGGTATGGCGATGGCGGTAAAGGCGCTTCCCTTTATGCTCTGGCCCTGAAAGTCGGCCATGTACTGCACGGTCCAGTTCATGAAGGTGTAGCGCACCGAGTTCATACAGAAGAAGCCCATGCCGAGGATCCAGATCATCTTGTTCTGGAGGGTCATGACGAGGATGTCGCGGGTGGACAGCCCCGCGCCGGGCGCGAATCCGGCCCCTTCCGGATGATGTTCGACGTCGTCCCTTACCGGCTGGAAGCCCGCGTCCTCGGGACGGTTGCGGAGGCCCAGGGCGAAGATGACGGCCATGGGTACGAGGACGAGTCCCGGCACCATGAAGGCGGCGCGCCAGCCGAGCGAATCGCAGAGGAAGCCCGCTAGGAGCCACGAGACCACATTGCCGACCTGGTAGCAGGTCGAGATGAGCCCGACGAGCGTGCCGCGGCGCGCGGAGGTGTTCCAGTTGGAGACGACCTGGATGAGGAGCGACCATCCGGCCGACTGGGCGTAGCCGTTTATGGCCCAGAGAACCAGCATCATGCTGAAGGACGAAGTCATCGAGAAGAGGATGTTCGTGGTCGCGGCGCCTACCAGGGCCAGGGTCATGAGGAGCCGGGCCCCGAAACGCTCGCCGAGCGTGCCGTTGACGACCTGTCCGACGGCGTAGCACATGGCATATATGGAAGGAATGAGCCCTATCTGCGCGGCCGTCCAGTCGCTGAATTCGCGCAGTATGAGAGGCTGGGCGACGGCGAAATTCACACGGCACAGGTAGTACGAGGCGTAGGCGGTCCACAGGAGCCAGAATATCCTGAGCTGCCAGGCGCGCAGGCCGGCCGCGTCGGCGGGCCGGGAAACGGGATTGTTCATGGTGCCATCCTTACGGGAGTAACATGAGCGCGGCGAGATTCTTGCTCATGAAACCGGCCGAGTCAAGAGAAAGGGCGCCCGGCTAGTGTAAAATAATTATGAATATTTACCGGAAAACGCGCTGTTTTTGTGCCGGGAGGCAGCGGGAGGGCGAATCGTGAGCAGTATTTAAATTAAAATTAATAGTAAAAAAATATTGACGCACCAACGACATGGTGAATATAATTCATAATATGAGCGTCATTCATTTTGTAAATGGGAGCCGGGTGAGCCCCGACGCGTTTTCGGTCCGCCTGCATGCTCGCTATCACGGCCCTGTGGGGGAGGTACTGTATGTATGAAGATTTAAAGGGCAAAACGGCGCTGATCACCGGTTCGGGCAAAAAGACCGGAATGGGGTACGGCATCGCCGAAAAGCTCGCGTCACATGGAACGAACGTAATCATTTCCGATCTCGGCAAACAGGCGGGGAAGGACGATCCGGTCAAACTGGGCTCGATCGACGAGATGGAAACCATCGCCGCCGAACTCGCAAAGGCCTACGGAGTAAAGGCTATCGCAGTGCCGATGGACGTTGTCGACAACGCATCAATTAACGCGGCGGTCGAAGCCATCAAGAAGAGCTTTGATCACGTCGACATTCTCTGCAACAACGCGGGCGCGTCGTTCGGCGTTCCCAATACCGTCATGAACTACGACGAGGCGGCGTGGTTCCGGACGGTCGACGTCAACCTGTTCAGCGTGTTTCGTGTCTCACGGGCTTTGATCCCGCTCATGTTCGGTAAGCCCGCGTCGATCATCAACACCTCTTCGCGCGCGGGGAAGGTTCCCCCTGTTTTCAACAGCGCATACGCCGTGGCCAAGGCCGGCGTCATCATGCTCACCAAAACCATGGCCAAGGAGCTCGGGGCGGCGAACATCCGCGTCAACGCCATATGCCCGGGCCAGATCATGACCGACCTCGAGAAGTGGCGCTTCGGTCTCGAGGCGCAGTTTTTCAACACGACGATCGAGGAACGGGAGAAGGAGATGTGCAAAACGATCCCTCTGGGGTACATCGGTGAGATTCGAGACGCCGGGAGCCTCGCGGCCTTTCTCGCGTCGGAGGAGTCGCGCTACATCACCGGACAGGCTCTCAACCTGGACGGCGGGCAGTGCATGGAGCTGTAGGTATCTTCGAGGCGGGCGGATGCTCCGCCGTATAATTCAATCAAGGGAGAAAACGTAATGGAAAAGGTTATCGGAGGACAGCTGGCGGCGGAAGCGCTCATCGACAGGGGCGTCGAGTACATCTTCACCCTCAGCGGCGGGCATATTACGCCCATCTATCAGTTTCTGGAAAACACCAAGGTCAAGCTCTTCGCCACCCGGCACGAGCAGGCGGCCGTGTTCATGGCCGAGGCATGGGCGCGCATGACCCGCAAACCGGCGGTCGCGATGGTGACTGCGGGGCCCGGTTTCACGAACGCGCTTACCGGTATCGCCAGCGCGCGCCTCGCGAACGCGCCGGTCATTCTAATATCCGGATGCGTGGGTCTCGAAAGCGCGGAGAAGCTGGACCTTCAGGACATGACCCAGCTTCCCGTCATCGCGCCGATGGTCAAGAAGGCGCTGGTGTGCCACAACGTGGAGCGCATCCCGGAATTCATCGACATGGCCTTCCGCTACGCGGAGAACGGGCGTCCCGGTCCCGTCTATCTCGAGCTTCCCTGCGACGTTCTGAACGCCGCGGCCGACATGACCAAGGTCAAGAAGTATTCCAGCGTCGTCGAGAAGCGCGTGGTCGACCTCGAGAGCGCCGAGAAGATCGTGGACATGCTCAAGGAGGCCAAGAACCCGCTGGTTATTGCCGGAAGCGGCGCGTACTATTCCGACGCGGGCGCCGAGATCACCGAGCTCATCGAAAAGGCGGGCCTTCCGGTATTCACGATGGCGGGGGCGCGCGGCCTGATTCCGGACACGCATCCGCAGTGTTTCGAGTCCTCGCTCGCCATTCGTCCGGGCGCGGCCTTCATGGCCAACGTCAGCACCGACCTGGTTCTCTTCCTGGGCGGCCGGCTCAGCCTGTTCTACATCTTCGGCGATATCTTCCCCTCCACGGCCAAGTTCGTCCAGGTTGACATCGAGCCGGAGGAGATCGGCCGCAACCGTTCCATCAACCTCGGCGTGGTGAGCGATATCAAAGCGCTCGTCAAAGAGGTCAACAGGATCATCGACGCGAAGAAACTGGGTGGCGAATTCAAGAAGCAGTTCGCTCCCTGGATGGACTTTCTCAAAAAGTCCGACGCGGACGGCAAGGAGCAGGCGAAGCCCATGTGGGAGAGCAAGGACGTTCCGATCCACCCGCTCAGGCTTGCCAGCGAGATCAATAAGTTCATGGACCGCGACGACGACATCGTGGTGGCCGACGGCGGCGATACCTCCACCTGGATGGGAATGACCCGCACCGTCAAGCGCCCCGGCACCTATCTCGACTACGGTCTGTACGGCTGCCTGGCGGTAGGCCTTCCGTACGCAAACGCGGCCAAGGTTAAAAATCCCGACAAACGCGTACTCCTCGTCATCGGCGACGGCTCTGTCGGCTTCAACTTTATGGAGTTCCAGACCGCGATAAAGAACAACCTCCCCATCGTGGTGGTCGTCGCCAATGACACCCTGTGGGGCATGATCGCGCACAGCCAGACGCTGCGGCTCGGCCATGCGATCAAGGATGGTACGGACATCGGCGTGGTGCATTACGAAAAGCTGGTCGAGGCGCTCGGCGGTTTCGGAGCCTTCGTGGAAAAGGCAGAGGATATCCGGCCCGCGATCGAGGCCGCGTTCAAATCCGGCAAGACCGCGTGCGTCAACGTGATGGTGGATCCGTCCACGATCAGTCCCGGAAGCGTCGCCCTCGCCAACCTCGGCGGCTACAAGGTCGGCTGAGATGTCCGAAATACGGAGCACAAGAAATACCGTGAGCAGTTAAAGAGTATAAAGGCCTTCCCGCGGGTGCCGCGGGAAGGCCTTTCGTTATACCAGTCTCCGGAAATACCGAACGCAGTTATGCGGGGGATACCCCGCCGTTGCGACTGTGAGGCTCGCGCGGTGACCACCGGGCGGGAGACGCGCGGCCCCCCGGCCTTAACCACAACAAAATGGAGGATTCACATGGACGCAGCCGCAATCGATCAGATTCACCTCAATTTCAACCCCCAGGGGCTTCTCGTCATCAACGCGGCGGTGGGCCTCATGATGCTCGGCGTCGCGCTTGAAATGAAGATAAGCGATTTTAAAAGAATCATCGTTTCACCGAAGGCCCCTCTGATAGGGCTTCTGGCCCAGTTCGTCCTTCTTCCGGCATTCACCTATCTTCTGGTGCTCGTGCTCAAGCCCGCCCCGTCCATCGCGCTCGGCATGATGATGGTGGCGGCGTGCCCCGGAGGAAACCTTTCGAACATCGTGACGTATCTTGCGAAGGGCAACACCGCGGTTTCGGTGACGATGACGGCGGTCTCAACCGCCGTCGCCATCGTGATGACGCCGTTCAACCTTGCGTTCTGGGGAAGCCTGAACCCCGACACGGCGGCCATTTTGCGTGAGGTGAGCCTGAGCCCGTTCGACGTTTTCCTGACGGTATTCATCATCCTCGGAATACCCCTGACCATCGGCATGGTCATCGGGACGAAATACCCGGGCCTGGCCGACAAAATCCGCAGGCCCTTCAAGATATTCACGCTGGTATTCTTTATCTTCATCGTAATCGGGGCGCTGGCGGCCAACTGGCAGAATTTCCTGAATTATGTGGGTATCGTGGTATTCGGCGTGTTCGTCCACAACCTGCTCGCTCTGAACATCGGCTACTGGTCCGCCTGGGCCATAGGGCTTCCGGTGCGGGACCGCAGGGCGATCAGCATCGAAGTCGGCATACAGAACTCGGCGCTCGGGCTGGTGCTCATCTTCACCTTTTTCGGCGGGCTCGGCGGCATGGCGCTGGTGGCGGCGTGGTGGGGCATATGGCATATCATTGCGGGGCTTTCCGCCGCTTTCCTGTATTCCAGGAAAGAACTCCCGCGGGCTGAATTGGCAATGGAGGCCGAGTAGCATCCGCATACTAACTCCGACGCGCCGTTGAGTCGGTGCGCAGGAATGGCGGGTGTGTGAGAAGGTATTGTACCGGATATCCCCGCGTAGTTCACGGGGATATCGGCCCGCTGCGAGGCCTTTTCGAATCGCGGTGTAACGGAAGCCTGACAGGCGAAAGAGTATAAAACCGGGGGAACGGGATGAAAGGCAAGGTGATAGCGGTTACGGGCGGCGCGAGCGGTATCGGGGCCGCGATCTGTGAAAAATTCGGAAAGGAAGGCTCGAAGGTTGCGGTGCTCGATTTCGACGCGAAGGCGCTTGCCCGCGAAGAGAAGCGCCTTGGCTCCATGGGCGTGGACGTGCTCGGCGTAAAGTGCGACGTGACCAGCGAGAAGCAGTGCGCCGCGGCCATCAAATCCGTCATCAAAAGGTTCGGCGGTATCGACATACTCGTCAATAACGCCGGCATAACGCAGAGGAGCACCTTCCTCCATACGGACATGCAGGTGTACCGTCGCGTTATGGAGGTCAATTTTTTCGGGACGCTGCACTGCACGAAGCCGGCGCTCGAATCGCTCATCGAGCGGAAGGGGATCATCATCGTCACCACGAGCCTGGCGGGCTTCGCGCCCCTCTACGGGCGGACGGGGTATTCGGCGAGCAAGCACGCGCTGCACGGTTTCTTTCATTCGCTCCGTTCGGAACTGGCCCACCTCGGCGTGCACGTCATGATGCTCTGCCCCGGATTCACGGCGACAAATCTTCAAAGCAGGGCCCTCGATGGGGGCGGAAAGATCAACACCGGCGACCGCGCCACCGTGGGGAAGGAAGCGACGCCGGAGAGCGTGGCCGAGGAGGTGTACCGCGGCGCGCTGAAACGCAAGCGCGAGCTGGTGCTTACCCCGGTGGGAAAGCTCATGTATTATTTCGTTCTTCGGTTCATGCCGGCCTGGTACGAGCGGCAGATGACCAAAAAAATAAAACCGGAGTTCGACCGTAACGAGGCCGCGCTGCAGACGGCCGCGGTTATGAAAGACGAATAGAGACACGCGCGAGGACGGTCATGAGAAAGTGGTTGATAGGCTATTTTCTTTACAGATATTCGGAATCGGGTTCTTTTTTGCTGCGTCAGAAAGTACGTCTGCTGGTGTATTTCAACCTGATTCTTTTCGGTCTTATGCCGCCGGCAATCATCGCCCTCAACACCATACAGGACCGCGGCGTATTCAGTCTTATGAACATGGTCCTTGTCTCGGTGGCACTGGTGACCGTGCTGAGCCTCGCCCTTATACGAAAGGGGCGCTACAACGCGGCGGCGAACATCGTGGCGGTGTGCACTGCCGCGGGGATCGTTGCGTTGGGGTTCAACGCTCACAGTTTCCGCAACGCGGACCACATGAGCAACTATTTCTATATGTCCACCATCATCGTTTTCGCGGCGCTCTTCTGCCGCATGGCGATGGTTATCGGCATCAGCGTCTTCTTCATCGCCGCCGGCGTCCTGTCGTATATCAGGGTGATGCCGATGCTCGACGAGGTATACCGGCAGGTGGAGCGGGGGATGGTGGCCGACTACATATTCGCCGCTCTCCTCACCGCGGTTCTGTCTTACATTACGGTGAGAATCCACCAGACCAGCAACCGCTACGCCCTCGACGAGGCCGATAAAAACCGGCGGCAGTGCGAGATTACCGACGCGCTTCTGCGCTCAGTTCAGGACATCGCCTCCTCGCTCGCCGAGTCCTCGGAGAGGATGTCCGCGACCGCTTCCTCCTTTTCGGACAACGCTCAGTCCCAGGCGGCGTCCGCCGAGGAGATAACCTCGACAATAGAGGAGATCTCGGCGGGGGTGGAGAACGTGGCCGAGAGCGTCGGCAGGCAGTACGCTATGGTGGCGAACCTGCTCTCGGGCATCCGCGAGCTCTCCGGGACAATCGCCGAGATGAGCGAGCGCATACGGG
>CAZEAH010000037.1:7059-11849 GCA_964510075.1 uncultured Leptospirales bacterium
GTCACGCCGAGGAGATATCGAGAAGGACCGCGGAGGGCGGCCGTTCGCTGTCCGCAATGAGCGAGGGGATGAAGAATATCATGAAGAGCTCGCGCGACATGAACGGCATCATCGGCATCATCAACGATATCGCCGACCAGATCAACCTGCTCTCGCTGAACGCGGCAATCGAGGCGGCCAGGGCCGGCGACGCCGGAAGGGGTTTCGCCGTTGTGGCCGATGAGATCTCGAAGCTCGCGGACCGCACCGCATCGAGCATAAAAGAGATATCCACGCTGATCGGGATGAACGAACGCGAGATCGGCAGGGGAATAGCGAACGCCGAAGACGTTATGGCCCTCATGAACGGCATCGTCAGCGGAATAGAGGGGATAGGGGCGCGGATGGGCGACATTCTGGAATATCTCTCACGGCAGGTCCAGACGAGCGGCCGCGTGGAGAAGGACGCCGAATCCCTGCGGGCTGTTTCCGACGAGATACGGACGGCGACGGAAGAGCAGAAAATCGCGGCATCCGAAATCACCCGCTCCATATCCATCATCAACGAAATCGCCCAGTCGAACGCCGACGGGGCGGGACAGATCGCCGACGGAGCGCGTTCCCTCGCCGGGGTCGCCGAAATTTTAAAAGGAAAGGTGACGTCTTTTTAACCTCATTATGGTAAAAATCATTTTACAAATGCCCGCCATTGATGTTATTTGAACGTGCGGGGGAGGCAAACCTCACGCGCAGAACGAATTAACCGGCGGTTTGATGGGTCTTCAGGAACGACGTACAAGGGAAAAGGAGCAGCGCAGGCTGCAGATACTCGACGCGGCGCGGTCCCTCGTGTTGAAGTACGGAGTGTTCGCGGTGTCGGTGCAGCAGATCGCAAAGCTCGCCGAACTGAGCGTCGGCACCATATACCTGTATTTTGAGAGCAAGGAAGAGATATTCGCCACTCTCCAGGAGGAGATACTCGACCTCATGTACGAGGAGATGGAGGAGGCGATCAAACAGACCCCGGGGCCTGCGGACGCGCTCCGTGCAATCGCCTGCGTCTACAACAGCTTCAGCATAGAGAATAAGAAATACTTCGACGTCATCAATTATTTCCTCTCGCCGTCGGACGTCATCTTTCCGCCTCACCTAAAAACCGAGATAGACCACCACGGAAACCGCATCCTCGCGCTTGTCGTCGAGGTGATCGAGCGCGGCGTGCGCGAGGGCGTGTTCGAGGCGGCGAACCCCAAACGCTGCGCCGTCGTGATGTGGGCGACCATCCACGGCCTCATTCAATTCCGGAAGCTCCGTGACACCATCCTCCGCGGAGAGGATTTCGACGCTCTGTACCGCTACAGCGTCGAGTGCTTCATCGCCGGCCTTGCCTGCGGCGGGCCGTCCCCCGACCGCCTTATCGGCCTGAAATAGGTACGGGGACACTGAATGACGACGCGCGACACCGCAGGGGACATTCTCCCGCAGATCGGGAAGCTGCTCGAATCGCTCCCCTGCGACTATGCGGAAGCGCGCCTGTCGACCGGGGAAACGACCACAATAACCCTCTCCGGGGACGAGGTGGAAAGCATTTCCTCCGGCGAGTCGCGCGGCGGATCGCTTCGCCTCTTCAACCGCGGCGCGTGGTCTTTCTGCTCGTTCAGCGACCTCTCCGAAATTCCCTCGCGCGCGGAATCCCTGCTTCGCCGCTCGGCGCGCCTGACCGGAACGGCACCGGGCCTGTTCCGCGCGAAACCCGTGCGGGTGATGTACGCCACGAAGGCGGAGGTCCCCTGCGTCGACGTGACGTTCGACGAGAAGTACGAGCTCATCCGCCGCTATAATGAAATCCTGAGATCCCCTTCATCGGTGCAGACCACCCGCGCGACGTACCGCGATTCGCGCTCCATGGTATTGTATCGCAACACCGAGGGAACGGCCGTGTCGTACGATCGCTCGTTCTGCGGCGTGTCGCTCTCCGCAATAGCCAAGGACGGAACGCTCATACAGCCGTACTCGGAGTCGGCGGCGGGTTACGGCGGGTTCGAGCTTGCCCGGGGGCGCGAGGAGACGGCCGAGCGCGCCGCTAAAATGGCCGTCGATCTGCTCGGCGCCGAGCCCGTGCCCGGCGGGACGTATGACGTGGTCATCGACCCGCACCTGGCCGGAGTGTTCATCCACGAGGCCTTCGGCCATCTCTCGGAAGCCGACTTCATATACGAAAACGAGCGGATGATGGACCTGATGAAAAGGGGCCGCCGGGTGGGGGGCGACAGCCTCACGATCATCGACGACGGATCGATCGAGGGCCTCGCCGGTTTCATTCCGGCCGACGATGAGGGGATCGTGCCCGGCCCTTCGTATCTGGTGAGGAACGGGGTGCTGGAGGCGCACCTGCACTCGCGCGAGACGGCGTACCGCATGGGCGAGGAGCCGAGCGGCAATGCGCGCGCCATTTCGGCCACGGCCCAGCCCATCGTACGCATGACGAACACCTTTATCGCGGACGGAACCGACGTCCTCGACGAAATGCTCGAGGCGGCCGAGGGCGGCCTGTACGTGGCCGACGCGCTGGGCGGGCAGACCAACCTGGAAATGTTCACCTTCTCGGCCGGGTACGGCCGCGAAATAAAAAACGGCCGACCCGGCCGGCTCTACCGCGACGTGATGCTTTCCGGCAACACCTTCCAGACCCTCGCCGATATCGCCATGATCGGCGGCGACCGCGCGATGTTCGGCGGGCTCGGCGGCTGCGGTAAAAAGGGACAGTCGCCCCTTCCGGTCTCCTTCGGCGGGCCGCACATCCTCGTCCGCAACGTGCTGATCGGCGGGAGGAAACGATGAATATAGAACCGCCCGCGTCGCTGTGCGCGCGATGCCGCTGGTATGACATAATCGGAGTATCGGGCAGGAGCGTGACCGTTTCGTACCGCAACAACAGGCTCTACTCGGTCGCGGAAAAGGAGTCGGGCGGAAGCGGAGTGCGCGTAAACGTCGACGGCCGTGTCGGCTTCTCCTACGCCGGCGGTGACGAGGGGGTGGAGCGCGCAATGCGGCGCGCGATCGAGATCGCGCCCTACGGCGATGAGGAAGACTACGAGCTTCCGGGGCCCGCGGAGCTTCCGTCGGTGAAGTGCGATTCGGGAAGGATCGAGGACCTGGACGAGGGTCCGCTCCTGTCGGGCGCCGAGGATGCCGTCGCGCGCATCATTGAATGCTTTCCCCAGGCCCAGGTGGACCTGGGCATATCCTTCGGTTCGGGCGAACGTCGCATCATCAACTCCGCCGGCTTCGACGCATCGTATCGCCACTCGTCCTTCGGGGTCGGGATAACGGCCACGATCGTCTCCGCCGATGGAGTGCGCCTCAGCGTGAGCGAGGGCGTATCGTCAACCGCCCCCGTAGAGTATAACGACGCCGTCGCACGGCTGTTGTGGAAACTCGAGCGGGCGCGGGCACAGAGGAGCGTAAAGATAGGCACGGTACCGGTTGTCTGCACCCCCAAGGCCTTCGCCTCGCTCCTCGGTATCGTGTCGTCGGGAATTGCCGCCCGTTCGGTCTTTAAAGGCATCTCGCCCTTCGCCGGCAAACTGGGAAGCCGCGTCTTCAGTGAAGGATTCACTTTTATAGACGACCCGCTGGCGGACGGTTCGGGGTACAGCTATCCCTTCGACGACGAGGGAGTCCCCGCGCGGACGAAAAAAATCATAGACCGCGGCGTGATCACGGAATGGGTAAGCAATCTGAAATATGCCGCACGGCTTGGGGTGAATCCATCGGGAAACGGCTCGCGGGGCCATGCCTCTCTTCCCGGGACCTCCCTGAGCACCGTGGTCGTGGAAGGCGGCGGCGACGGCTTCGATTCGCTCGTGGCCGGAGTCCGGGGCGGCGTTCTCGTGGACCAGTTCATCGGCCTGGGCCAGTCGAACACACTGACCGGCGAGTTCACCGCGAACCTTGATCTCGCCTACGCGCTGGAAAACGGCGAGATCACAGGCAGGGTGAAGGACTGCATGCTCGGCGGAAATTTGTTCGAGCTCCTCTCGACCGGGCCGGTCTTCAGCCGCGAAAGAATCCGCTACGGCTCGGCGCTCATGCCGTTTGTGCTGTTCCCGTCGGTGAGTCTCACCTGCTGATCCGCGCTTTATTCTCCTCTTTCATCACATATCTGAAGATGCAGTGGTCGCGTCCGGACCACTGGCGCTGTTCGAGCTTCAGCGTGACGTCAGGATTATAGCCGTTCAGAATGGCGTAGTCGGCGTACTTGCAGTAGAGCTTCGCGTATTCGCCCAGGCCCCAGCGTTCGGCCGCACCGAAGAACGAGCACCTGCCGACCTTCGCCTGCAGGTCGCCCCCGGGAAAGGAGGGGTGCGCCTCGAAATTCTCGGGAGCGATGTCGGTATAGATAAGCCAGTTGCGCAGGGAGAGCGGTTTGCCCTTCGAGCGTACCGTTTCGGCTATGCGTTTTCCGCGCTCGCGGCCGAACTCCTCGACGGCGGCTTTCAGGATCTTTTCGCCCCGCTCGGGGCCAAGCTCGGCGAGAACGTGTTTCGCGACAACAGCAAAAAGCTGACCGGCCAGCCCGAAGCCCGGTGTCTGGTGCCGTTTTCCGACGCCCAGACGCATGAAAAGTACCTTTATTAGATACGGGAAGCTGAGCCCCCGGGACTTCTCGCGTTCGAGTTCGTTCATATCTGCCCTCCTGGGATCAAATCATCGGCATGATTATTCTGTGCCGCGGGCGCGCGCCTGTCCATTACGTAACTATTCAGCACATTGAGGCATAAACGGCCTGTTTTCGAACAGCCCTTGCA